>NZ_VISW01000013.1:0-223891 GCF_007827635.1 Micromonospora sp. CNZ296 | reverse complement strand
GTCACATTCCGAACCCGGAAGCTAAGCCCTCCAGCGCCGATGGTACTGCACTCGGGAGGGTGTGGGAGAGTAGGACACCGCCGGACAATCTTCCAATTCAGGGCCACCCCATGCGGGGTGGCCCTGAATTGCGTTGCCCCCCGGAAAACACCACCGGACCGGCCGCAAAGCCGGCCCCGGACGCGCGTGAGCGATGGACTGCCCACCCCGTTGCCCGCACTGCACCGGCTAGCCGTACCGCCCGCTACTTCCCGGAAACGCCGAACCAGGCCGCCACTTCCCCGAAGTAGCGGTGGCGAGGTGCCCCGGATCCAGCCACTTCCCCGAGCTGGCGAACCGGCCCGCCACTTCCCCGAAGTGGCGGCGACGGACGGCCCGGCATCCGGCTACCTCGCCGAGATGGCGAACCAGCAGCAGGTTCCCCCAGGTGGCGTTAACGGAGTACCCCGGACCTAGCCACTTCGCCGAACTGGTGTGCCGGTCAGCACTACGCCGAAGTGGCGGCAACGGAACGCCCGGATCCAGCCACTACCCCGAGCTGGCGAACCGGCCCACCACTTCCCCGAAGTGGCGACAACGGACTGCCCGGCATCAGGTCATCCCCGGGGACAGGGAGGGCTGGGGGCCATTACCCCGGAACTGGTGGCATGGGAGGGACGGGGGTCGCCGACACCGCGACGTGGCGGGGACGGGGCAAGGCGTGTGTGGGCACCTCGCCGTACCGGCGTGGACGAGTGAGCGCCGAGGTCGCGGGTCAGCGGCTCTGGACGGACTCGCGGATGTCGCGGAACAGGGCCGCGGCGTCGTCGACCCGGCGGCCCGGGAACATGCCCATCACGACGCTGCCGTGGTCGGCCCACCCGCACACCGCGAAGTCGCCACCGTCGCCGCTCGTCGTACCGCACTTCATCACGCCGCCCAGGCGGCCCGCGTCCACCTCGCGCAGCCCTGCCACCCGGCCTGTCTCGTCGGCCATCAGGCCGAACAGGGTGTCCAGGTCACGCTCGGGCTGCCAGAGCAGCGTGGTGCCGCCGAACAGCAGCACCGAACGCTTGGCGTCCCCGCCGTCGGAGTAGACGGCGCCGTAGCCGCGGTCCAGCTCGATGTCGGCGGCCAGTCCGTCGCGCAGGTAGTCGGCGGTGCTGCGAGCCCGCTCGCTGTCGTCGCGTACCAGCCCGGCCACCTCGGCCGGCTGGCCGAGAGTCGTGTCCTTCTGCTGGAGCACCCGCCAGCCGCCCAGCCCGAGCGCGCCCGCGCCGGCGAGCCCGGCCGCGAGGAGAGCGGCCATGACGATCTTCCGGCGTCGGGAGACGGGACGGCGTTCGGGCTCCTGCGCGGGATCGCGGCGGCTCAGCTCGATCGGCTCTTCGGTCAGCTCGAACGGATCGGAACCCCCGTCGACCGGGCGCTCGGTGAGATGCGCGTCGGACATGACCGCCACCGTACGCGAATCACAGGTGGTGCACGCCGGGTCCCCGAAAGCGCTCCGTAGACTTTCAGGGTGACCGAGAGACTGGATGCCCGACGCCCCGACGCCCCGACCCTCGCCGGCCAGTACCAGCCCGGCGAGGTAGAGCAGCGACGGTACGAGCAGTGGGTAGCCGGCGGGCACTTCCGGGCGTCGGCGGACAGCGAGAAGCCGCCGTTCACCATCGTCATCCCGCCGCCGAACGTCACCGGCTCGCTGCACATGGGTCACGCGTTCGAGCACACGCTCATGGACGCGCTCACCCGGCGCAAGAAGATGCAGGGCTACGAGGCGCTCTGGCTCCCGGGCATGGACCACGCCGGCATCGCCACCCAGAACCTGGTCGAGCGGCAGCTCGCCGGTGAGGGGCTGTCCCGGCACGACCTCGGGCGGGAGAAGTTCGTCGAGCGGGTCTGGCAGTGGAAGGCCGAGTCCGGCGGCGCGATCCTCGGCCAGATGCGCCGGCTGGGCGACGCGGTCGACTGGGACCGCGAGCGGTTCACCATGGACGAGGGCCTGTCCCGGGCCGTGCAGACCATGTTCAAGAAGCTCTTCGACGACGGGCTGATCTACCGGGCCAACCGGATCATCAACTGGTGCCCGCGCTGCCTCACCGCGCTGTCCGACATCGAGGTGGAGCACACCGACGACGAGGGCGAGCTGGTCTCGATCCGCTACGGCGACGAGGTCGTGGTGGCGACCACCCGGGCGGAGACCATGCTCGGCGACACCGCGGTGGCGGTGCACCCGGACGACGAGCGCTACCGGCACCTGATCGGCACCGAGGTGGAGCTGCCGCTCACCGACCGGCGGATCCCGATCGTCGCCGACGAGCACGTCGACCCGAGCTTCGGCACCGGCATGGTCAAGGTGACCCCGGCGCACGACCCGAACGACTTCGAGATCGGCCAGCGGCACGACCTGCCGTCGCTGACGATCATGGACGAGCGCGGCGTCATCACCGCGCCCGGCCCGTTCCAGGGCCTGGACCGGTACGAGGCCCGCCCGGCGATCGTCGCGGCGCTGCGCGAGCAGGGCCGGATCGTGGCCGAGAAGCGGCCGTACCTGCACGCGGTGGGGCACTGCTCGCGGTGCAAGACGACTGTCGAGCCGCGGCTGTCGTTGCAGTGGTTCGTCAACACCGCCCCGCTCGCGAAGGCCGCCGGTGACGCGGTGCGCGACGGCCGGGTGAAGATCGAGCCGGCCGAGCTGGCCAAGCGTTACTTCGCCTGGGTCGACAACATGCACGACTGGTGCATCTCCCGCCAGCTGTGGTGGGGCCACCGCATCCCCGTCTGGTACGGCCCGGACGGCGAGATCGTCTGCGTCGGCCCGGACGAGGAGCCGCCGTCCGGCGAGGGCTGGCGGCAGGACGAGGACGTGCTGGACACCTGGTTCTCCAGCGGCCTGTGGCCGTTCTCCACGCTCGGCTGGCCCGAGCGCACCCCGGACCTGGCGAAGTTCTACCCGACCAGCGTGCTGGTCACTGGCTACGACATCCTGTTCTTCTGGGTCGCCCGGATGATGATGTTCGGCCTGTACGCGATGGACGGCGTGCAGCCGTTCGACGTGGTGGCGCTGCACGGCATGGTCCGCGACGAGCACGGCAAGAAGATGTCGAAGTCGTTCGGCAACGTGGTCGACCCGCTGGACTGGATCGACCGGTTCGGCGCCGACGCCACCCGGTTCACGCTGGCCCGGGGCGCCAACCCCGGCCAGGACGTGCCGGTCAGCGAGGAGTGGTGCCAGGGCTCCCGCAACTTCTGCAACAAGCTCTGGAACGCCACCCGGTTCGCGCTGCTCAACGGCGCGCACACCGACGGCCCGCTGCCGGCCGCCGCTGACCTCTCCACCGTCGACAGGTGGATCCTGTCCCGGCTGGCGCACGTCACCGCCGAGGTCGACGAGCAGTTCGAGGCGTACGAGTTCGCAAAGGTCTGCGACCTGCTCTACCACTTCGCGTGGGACGACGTCTGCGACTGGTACGTGGAGCTGAGCAAGCCGGTGCTGGCCGAGGGTGGCCCCGCCGCCGACGCCACCCGCCGGGTGCTGGGCCACGTGCTGGACCAGCTCCTGCGGCTGCTGCACCCGGTCATCCCGTTCGTCACCGACGAGCTGTGGGCCGCGCTGAGCGGCGGCGAGACCGTACTGACGGCGTCCTGGCCGGTCGCCGACCGTACCCTGATCGACGACGCCGCGGAGGGCGAAGTCGGCACCCTTCAGCGGGTGGTGACCGAGGTCCGGCGGTTCCGGTCGGACCAGGGGCTGCGGCCGACCCAGCGGGTCGCCGCGCGCCTCGACGGCCTGGCCGGCGCGGGCATCGCGGCGCACGAGCCGCTGGTGCGCTCGCTGGCCCGGCTCGACGCGCCGGGCGACGACTTCCAGGCCGGCGCCACGCTGGCCATGCCCGGCGCGGTGAGCGTCGCGCTCGACACCCGCGGCTCGATCGACGTGGCCGCCGAGCGCGCCCGGCTCACCAAGGACCGGGCGGCGGCCGAGAAGGAGGCCACCCAGGCGCGGGCGAAGCTGGACAACCCGGCGTTCGTCGGCAAGGCGCCCGAGCCGGTGGTGGCGAAGATCCGCGAACGGCTGGCGGTGGCCGAGGCGGACCTGGTCCGGATCGACGCCGCCCTGGAGGCGTTGCCCTCGTGAGCGCGAGGAGTGAGCCGGGGCTGCGAGCCCCGCAGTCGCGAACGAAAGATGGCTCCGCATGAGTGACCGCACAGACCGCACCGCGTTCGCCGAGGTGGAAGCCGCGCTCAACGCGCGCGGCTTCACCCGGATGCACTTCGAGCTGGAGAAGATCGAGACTCTGCTCGACCTGCTGGGCAGCCCGCAGCGGGCGTACCCGTCGATCCACCTGACCGGCACCAACGGCAAGACCTCGACGGCCCGGATGATCGACTCGCTGCTGCGGGCGTTCGGGCTGCACACCGGCCGCTACACCAGCCCGCACCTGGAGACCGTCCGGGAGCGGATCAGCCTGGACGGCGAGCCGGTGGGCGAGGACCGGTTCGTGTCCACGTACCGTGAGATCGCGCCGCTGGCCGAGCTGGTCGACCAGCGGTTCGCCGAGCCGCTGACGTACTTCGACATGACCACGGCGCTGGCGTTCGCCACGTTCGCCGACGCCCCGGTCGACGTGGCGGTGGTGGAGGTCGGGCTCGGCGGCGCGGAGGACGCGACGAACGTGATCCAGGCCGGCGTCGCCGTGATCACCCCGATCGGGCTGGACCACACCGAGTGGCTCGGCGACACGATCGAGGACATCGCGCTGCACAAGGCGGGCATCATCCACCCCGGCGCCACCGTGATCGCGGCGGCGCAGGAGGAGGAGGCGGCCCGACCGATCCTGGAACGCTGCGCCGAGGTCAACGCCACCGTCGCGCGCGAGGGCGCCGAGTTCGGCGTGCTGCGCCGCGCGGTCGCGGTCGGCGGCCAGGTGCTGACCATCCAGGGCCTGGGCGGGGTGTACGAGGAGATCTTCATCCCGCTGCACGGCGCGCACCAGGCGCAGAACGCGGCGGTGGCGCTTGCGGCGGTGGAGGCGTTCCTCGGTGCCGGCGCCCGGCGGCAGCTCGACATCGAGGCGGTCCGTGAGGGCTTCGCCGCGACCAGTTCGCCGGGCCGGCTGGAGCGGGTGCGTAGCGCCCCGACGGTGCTGCTCGACGGCGCGCACAACCCGCACGGGATGGCCGCCACGGTCGCCGCCGTGCAGGAGGAGTTCGCGTTCAGCAAGCTCGTCGGCGTGCTGGCGGTGCTCGGCGACAAGGACGCGGCGAGCCTGCTGGAACTGCTCGAACCGGTGCTCGACTCGATCGTGGTGGCGGAGAACAGCTCGGCCCGGGCGCTGCCGGTGGACGAGCTGGCCGCGCTGGCGCGGGAGATCTTCGGGCCGGAGCGGGTGCAGGTGGCCCGGGACATGCCGGACGCCATCGAGGCGGCAGTGGCGGAGACCGAGTCGGACGTGCCGGGCGAACTGTCCGGGGTGGGCGTGCTGATCACCGGATCGGTGGTGACAGTGGCCGACGCCCGCCGGCTGCTCAAGCGATGACCGGCCCGCAGCAGCGCCCGACCGGCGCTGAGCCGCCGACCGGCGCTGAGCGGCCGACCGGCGCTGAGCGGCCGACCGGCGCTGAGCGCCCGACCGGCCCGGAGCAGCCGACCGGCACTGAGCAGCCGACCGGCGCTGAGCAGCCGACGGGGCCGGAGCAGGCGGGCGGCGTTGAGCGGCTGGTCGGTCCGGAACAGGCGGCCGGTTCGGAGCAGGCAGGCGGCTCGGAGCCGGTGGGCGGCGTGCGACGGTCCGGGCTGCGGAACCCGGACAAGGCAGTGCGCGGACTCGGCGCCGGCACGATGTCGCTGGAGGCGCTGGTGCTGCTGCTGGCCATCCAGCCGATCCGGGTGGTCGGCGGTGACCTGAGCGGCGCGGCGATCGGCGCGATCGTGGCGCTGGCGGTCGCCTGTGTGGTGCTCGCCGGCATGATGCGCCGCCCGTGGGCGTGGTACGCCGGCACCGTGATCCAGGGACTGCTGCTGCTCTCCGGGCTGCTGCACTGGTCGCTGTTCGCGCTGGGTGTGATGTTCGCGCTGGTGTGGGCGTACGCGCTGCACGTGCGGCGGGTCATCCTCGGCTGAGCGCCGTCGCGCGGTTGCGCGTGTTAAGAGGGGCCCCTTCCTCTACCTGAGGCGTTAAGAAGGGGCCCTTCCTTACACCTGGGCGAGCGTGCGCCACTGCGTCAGCGCGACGCCGTGGCCGTCGGGGTCGCGGAAGGCCGCCGCCCACACCTCCAGCTTGGTGCCCCGGTTGACGACGCGCGGGGCGTACGTGAACCGGACGCCGGAGTCGCGCAACCGCTCGTACGCCCCCTGGATGTCGTCCACCTCCAGGTTCACATGCACCAGGCGACGGCTGATCGGGGCGGCGCCGGTCACCCGGCGCAGCACCAGCCGGGTCGGCCCGGAGGAGAGCACGGCGTTGCCCTCGCCCCGGTCCAGCTCGTCGAAGCCGAGTTCCCGGTAGAAGTCGAGGGACCGGTCCAGGTCGGTGACGAGCAGCGTGATGCCGACGCCGCTGATCGGGCTGGCCAGCTCGTCCGGCTCGGCCGCGCCGGACGGGCCGAAGATCGCCTCGTCCAGCTCCTCGGCGGTCGGCGGCGCGTCGGAGCGCCGCGGCGCGTCCGAGGGGTCGTCCAGCGGCACGTCGATCGGGTCGGGCACGGTGTCGGACCGTCCGGAGTCGGCCGGTTCGGAGTCGACGAACACGGTCTCGACCGGCACGGTGTCGACCGGCTCCTCGGCCGGCGAGCGGGGGGCCGGGGCGCGGCGGGGGAGCGGGCCGGAGCCGGCCGCGCGCTCGGCCCGCTCGACGAGCTGCCCCTCCAGCACCACCGGGCCGCCGGGGCTCTGGTGCAGCACCACCGGCTCGCGTTCCTCGGCCCGGGGCGGGACGTCGTCCAGGTACGGGTCCGGCGCGGGCGGGTAGTCGTCGCGGAAGTCGTCCTCCGGCGCGCGCCCGGCCCACGGCGGCGCCTCCTGCGCGATCAGCGGCTCGTCCAGCGGGTCCGGCTCGGCGGCGTACTCGGGCGGCAGGTCGGCCACCGCGGCGGCGCTCTCGGCGTGCGTGGGCACCTCGTCCCAGAGCACGCGTACGTGCCGCTGGTCGTCCAGCGCCACCCGGACCGGCAGCGCCTGGCCCAGCGAGGGCCACTTGGCGACCGGCACCCGAGGCTCGATGATCTTCTTGGAGCGGGGCGGCAGCCCCGGCGCGTCGATGACCAGTTGCAGCTCGCACCGGCCGAACGCGTACTGGGTGGGGGGCTCGGAGGCGCTGTGCACGTGCCCGAGGCCGATCACCCAGGTGCGGCCGCCGCCGCGTACCGTGGCCAGGGCGATCGCCAGCACCAGCAGCGCGACGCCGAGGGCCACGATGGCCCAGCTGGTCATGCCGAGCCCGAACACGGTCACGAAGGTGGCGACGGTGCCCAGCACCGCGCCGATCAGTTTGCGTACCGGCGCGATCGTGCGGTTCCCGCCATTCGCCACAGTGGACCTCCCAGGGGTTCCAGGGCCAGGCTAGGCCGCCGCGGCGGGCCAGGGAAGACGCAGCCGCCGCGCCGGCGCCGGGACCGGGTCGCTACGCTGACCGTACCCAGCCGAACCCCGTTTGAGTGCGCAGGAGGAACCCAGCGTGTCCAGCAGCAGCCCGGACGAGCGGTCGCTCGTACTGATCAAGCCCGACGCGGTGCGCCGCGGTCTGGTGGGCGAGATCCTGTCCCGTTTCGAGCGCAAGGGCCTGCGGATCGACGCGATGGTGAGCCGGACCATGGACGGCGGCTTCGCCGACCAGCACTACGCCGAGCACGTCGACAAGCCGTTCTACCCGCCGCTGAAGACGTTCATGACCAGCGGCCCGCTGGTGGCGCTGGTGCTCTCCGGCGACCAGGTGGTCGAGGTCGTGCGCGCGATGATCGGCAGCACCGACGGCCGCAAGGCCGCCGCCGGCACCATCCGCGGTGACCTGTCGCTGTCGAACCGGGAGAACCTGGTGCACGCCTCCGACTCGGCGGACAGCGCCAAGCGCGAGATCGCGCTCTGGTTCCCCGAGCTGGCCTGACCGACGCGCCGACGGCCCCGGCCCGCATCTTCGCGGGACCGGGGCCGTCGTGTGTCAGCGATCAGACCTGCGCCGGCGGCTGCGTCCGGCAGGTCACGGCGACGCGGTTCCACACGTTGATGGTGGCGATCGCCATCACCAGATCCGCCAGCTCCTTCTCCGACCACACCTTCGCCGCGGCGTCCCAGACGTCGTCCGGCACGCCGTGCTCGCCGAGCCGGGTCACCGCGTCGGTGAGGGCCAGTGCGGCCCGCTCCCGCTCGTCGAAGAACGGCGCCTCGCGCCACGCCGCGACAGCGAACAGCCGGCGGCTGTCCTCACCGGCCGCCAGCGCCTCGCGGCTGTGCATGTCGACGCAGAACGCGCAGCCGTTGCGCATCGACGCCCGCAGCTTCACCAGCTCCAGCACGGTGTGGTCCACGTTCGCCCGGACGTACTTCTCCAGGCCCAGCACGGCCTGGTACGCCTCGGGCGCCACCGCCGCCATGTCCATCCGGCTCATCGCCGCCTCCTTGGGGGTTCGGGTACGCGCACAGGACGGGGCACGGCGGGCGCGGTGTGACGGCCCGGCGGTGTGACGGTGGTCATGCCGGGGCGCTGGACAGCAGTCGTTGACGTGCCGGTCACCTCGACCGGAGTTCCCGGCCACCTGCGGCCGGTAGACCGGGGCCGGCGACACTGCCGAGACCGGGAGAACCCATGACGCACTTCGATCGACGTACCCTGCTCCGCGCCGGCCTGGTCGCCGGTGCCGGAGTCGCCGGCGGCGCGCTGCTCGGCGCGCCCGGCGCGCCCGCCGCACCCGGCCTGCGGCGCAGCGGCCGGCCGCTGCTCACCCACGGCGTGCAGAGCGGCGACGTGACCGCCGACTCGGCGCTGGTCTGGACCCGCGCGGACCGGCCCGGCCGGATGCTGGTCGAGGTCAGCCGCCGGCCGGACCTGCGCGGCGCCCGCCTGGTGCGCGGCCCGGTGGTCGACCCCACCGGCGACCTCACCGGCAAGGTCCGCCTGCGCGGCCTGCCCGCGGGGGAGCGGCTGCACTACCGGGTACGGGTGGAGAGCCTGGACCGGCACGGCCTGTGCAGCGAGCCGCTGACCGGTTCGTTCGCCACCGCCCCCGGGCGGCACCAGCGGCGTGACGTGCGGTTCGTGTGGACCGGCGACATCGTCGGGCAGGGCTGGGGGATCAGCCCTGACTTCGACGGCCTGGCGATCTTCCGGGCGATGCGGGAGCGCCGCCCGGACTTCTTCCTGTGCAGCGGCGACACCGTGTACGCCGACGGGCCGCTGGCCGAGAGCGTGGTCCTGCCCGACGGCCGCACCTGGCGCAACCTGGTGACGCCGGAGAAGAGCAAGGTGGCCGAGACGCTCGCCGAGTACCGGGGGCAGTTCGCGTACAACCTGCTCGACGAGCACCTGCGGGCGTTCGCCGCCCAGGTGCCGCAGATCAACCAGTGGGACGACCACGAGGTGGTGAACAACTGGTACCCGGGGGAGATCCTGACCGACGAGCGGTACGGCGAGAAGCGCGTGGACGTGCTCGCCGCCCGGGCCCGGCAGGCGTTCCACGAGTGGCTGCCGGTGCCGTCGGGCGGGCCGATGTACCGCAGGCTGTCGTACGGGCCGCTGCTGGACGTGTTCGTGCTGGACATGCGCACCTACAAGGACCCCAACGACGGCAACACCTACGCCGACCGCAACCGGGGCCTGCTCGGCAAGGCGCAGCGGGAGTGGCTGATCCGAGAGCTGCGCGCGTCCCGGGCCACCTGGAAGGTGATCGCCAACGACCTGCCGATCGGCCTGGTGGTGCCGGACGGTTCCGCCGCGCAGGAGGGCGTCGCGCAGGGCGACCACGGCGCGCCGGCCGGCCGGGAGTTGGAGTTCGCCGAGGTGCTGCGCGCCTCGCACCGGGCCGGGGTGACCGGGCTGGTGTTCCTCACCGCCGACGTGCACTACACCGCCGCCCACCACTACGACCCGGCGCGCGCCGCGGTGCGGGACTTCAGCCCGTTCTGGGAGTTCGTCTCCGGCCCGGCGCACGCCGGCGCGTTCGGCCCGAACGCGCTGGACGGCACGTTCGGCCCGAAGGCGGTGTTCGTGCACGCCCCGCCGCGCGCGAACACCTCCCCGGCCGAGGGCTTCCAGCACTTCGGCGAGGTGACCATCGACGGCCCGTCGCGGGCCCTCACGGTCCACCTCCGCGACCGCACCGGCGCCTCCCTCTGGACCACCACCCTCCCCGCCCCCACCTCCCGCTGACCCCACCCCGCCCTTAATGCGTTGATCATGAAGTTGGCGGCGATGTGGATCTCGGATCTGGCCGTCAACTTCATGATCGACGGGGCAGAGGCGGGGCGGGGAGAGGCGGGGCGGGTGATACTCGGCGGCGCGGTGGGTGGGGGGTCGAGTACGCTTGACGGGCACAGGCGACGACCCGGCCATCACCGGCGAGCCTCCGGAAGAACGGCCGGGTCACCGGCTCAGTAGAACCGGACGGGACCGGCCCGTCACAGCCGGCCAACGAGCGGGCGGTCGCACCTCGGCCGCCAAGCGGGGTGGTACCGCGGGCCACACCCGGGCGCCGGTCACGGCGTACCGGATTCGGCTCGTCCTCGCAGACCACGGACGAGTGAGCTGCTGAGGGAGAGCGACAGGCGATGGCCTATCCGTTGCACGACCCGACCGGCGCCGGTGTACCGGCGAGCCCGGACCTGCCCGCGGTCGAGCGCCGGGTGCTGGAGCACTGGACGGCCGACAAGACCTTCGAGGCGTCAGTCGAGGCCCGCGACGCCGGCCGGGACGGCGAGAACGAGTACGTCTTCTACGACGGCCCGCCGTTCGCCAACGGCCTGCCGCACTACGGCCACCTGTTCACCGGCTACGTCAAGGACGTGGTGCCGCGCTACCAGACCATGCGTGGCAGGCACGTCGAGCGCCGGTTCGGCTGGGACTGCCACGGCCTGCCCGCCGAGGTGGTGGCCGAGAAGCAGCTCGGCATCACCACCAAGGCGGAGATCCTCGACCTCGGCGTGGCCCGGTTCAACGACGCCTGCCGCACGTCGGTGCTGGAGTTCACCCACGACTGGGAGCGGTACGTCACCCGGCAGGCCCGCTGGGTCGACTTCGCCAACGACTACAAGACGCTCGACCTGGACTACATGGAAAGCGTCATGTGGGCCTTCAAGACCCTGCACGACAAGGGCCTGGTCTACGAGGGCTTCCGGGTGCTCGCGTACTGCTGGCGGTGCGAGACGCCGCTGTCGAACACCGAGACCCGGATGGACGACGTCTACCGGGACCGGCACGACCCGACGCTCACCGTCTGGTTCGAGCTGACCGCCGACGAGAACGCGCCGGAGCCGCTGCGCGGGCCGGTCAAGCTGGGCGTCTGGACGACCACGCCGTGGACGCTGCCGTCGAACCTGGCGCTCGCCGTCGGCCCCGACATCGAGTACGCGCTGCTGGAACGCGACGGTGAGCGCTACGTCGTCGGCGCCGCGCGGCTCGGCGCGTACGCCAAGGAACTGGAAGGGTACGAGCAGGTCGGCACCGTGTACGGCCGCGACCTGGTCGGACGCCGCTACACGCCGCTGTACGACTTCCTCGTCGAGCCGGCCGGCCCGAACGCGTACCAGGTGCTCGGCGCGGACTTCGTGACCACCGAGGACGGCACCGGGATCGTCCACCTGGCGCCCGCCTTCGGTGAGGACGACCAGAACACCTGCAACGCCGCCGGCATCCCCACCGTCGTGACGGTGGACGACCACACCCGGTTCACCGCGCTGGTCCCGCCGTACCAGGGCGAGCAGGTCTTCGACGTGAACAAGCCGGTGATCCGGGAGCTGAAGGAGCGGGGGGTGGTGCTGCGGCAGGACACCTACACCCACTCCTACCCGCACTGCTGGCGCTGCGACACCCCGCTGGTCTACAAGGCGGTGTCGTCGTGGTTCGTCGCCGTGTCGACGTTCAAGGACCGGATGGTCGAGCTGAACCAGCAGATCAACTGGACCCCCGGGCACATCAAGGACGGCTCGTTCGGCAAGTGGCTGGCGAACGCCCGGGACTGGTCGATCAGCCGGAACCGGTTCTGGGGCTCGCCGATCCCGGTGTGGAAGTCCGACGACCCGAACCACCCGCGGGTGGACGTGTACGGCTCGCTGGAGCAGATCGAGCGGGACTTCGGCGTACGCCTGACCGACCTGCACCGGCCGGCGGTGGACGACCTGGTCCGCCCCAACCCGGACGACCCGACGGGCAAGTCGATGATGCGCCGGGTGCCGGAGGTGCTGGACTGCTGGTTCGAGTCCGGCTCGATGCCGTTCGCCCAGGTGCACTACCCGTTCGAGAACCGCGAGTGGTTCGAGCACCACTACCCGGGTGACTTCATCGTCGAGTACATCGGGCAGACCCGCGGCTGGTTCTACACCATGCACGTGCTGGCCACCGCGCTGTTCGACAGGCCGGCGTTCCGCAACTGCCTGAGCCACGGCATCCTGCTCGGCTCGGACGGGCGCAAGATGTCCAAGAGCCTGCGCAACTACCCGGACGTCTACCACGTGTTCGACTCCTACGGGTCGGACGCGATGCGGTGGATGCTGATGTCCTCGCCGGTGCTGCGCGGCGGCGACATGGCGGTCACCGAGTCGGGCATCCGGGACGCGGTGCGCCAGGTGCTGCTGCCGCTGTGGAACGTCTGGTACTTCTTCTCGCTGTACGCCAACGCCGACGGCCACACCGCGCGTCGTCGTACCGACTCCACGAACGTGCTCGACCGGTACGTGCTGGCGAAGACGAACGAGCTGGTGGCGACCGTCGGCGCGCAGATGGACGCGTACGACATCTCCGGTGCGTGCGCCACCGTGCGGTCCTACCTGGACGCGCTGACGAACTGGTACGTGCGCCGGTCCCGGGACCGCTTCTGGGCCGGCGACGCGGACGCGTTCGACACGCTCTGGACCGTGCTGGAGACGCTCTGCCGGGTGGTGGCGCCGCTGGCGCCGCTGACCGCCGAGGAGATCTGGCGCGGGCTGACCGGCGAGCGGTCGGTGCACCTGACCGACTGGCCGCAGGCGGAGGAGTTCCCGGCCGACCACGAGCTGGTCTCCGCGATGGACAACGTCCGGGCGGTCGCCTCGGCGGCGCTGTCGCTGCGCAAGGCCAAGGGCCTGCGGGTACGGCTGCCGCTGGCGAAGCTCACAGTGGCGTCGCCCGTCGCCGCCCAGCTGCGGCCCTTCGCCGACCTGGTCGCCGACGAGGTGAACGTCAAGGAGGTCGTGCTCACCGACGAGGTGTCCGCGTACTGCCAGCAGGTGCTCACCGTGGTGCCGCGGGCGCTCGGCCCGCGCGTCGGCAAGGCCGTCCAGCAGGTCATCAAGGCGGTCAAGGCGGGGGAGTGGGAGCTGCGCGACGGCGCCCCGGTCGCCGCCGGGGTCACGCTCGCCGAGGGCGAGTACGAGCTGCGCCTGGTCGCCGCCGACGCCGAGCACTCCGCGCCGCTGCCCGGCGGTGAGGGAGTGGTCGTGCTGGACACCGAGGTCACACCGGAACTCGCAGCCGAAGGGCTGGCCCGGGACGTGGTCCGGGTCGTGCAGCAGGCCCGCCGGGAGGCCGACCTCGACGTGTCCGACCGGATCACGGTGGCCGTCTCCGCCTCGGAGGAGGTGCGCGCGGCCGTCGCCGCGTACACCGGGTTCGTGGCCCGGGAGGTGCTCGCCGACAGCATCGACTTCGCCGAGGGCCTCGACGGCTTCGACGGTGAGGCCGGCGAGGGCGAGCGCGTGACAGTGACGGTCCGCAAGGTGTGATGTAAGGCGGGGGCCCTTCTTAACGCCTCAGGTAGAGGAGGGGCCCCTGCTTAACACCCGCACCCAGCGAGTGGACTGCGGACCACCCGCTCGGTGGCGGACGGCCGCGTCGGCTACCGTGACAGCGCCTGTTTCACGTACGACCGCCGGAGGACCCGTGCCCCTGCTCTACACCATCGGCAAGCTCACCGTGGCGCCCGCGCTCCGGTTGGCCTTCCGTCCGCACGTGGAGGGTTTGGAGCACATCCCGGCGACCGGCGGCGCGATCTTCGCCAGCAACCACCTCTCCGTCGCCGACGAACTGCTCCTCGGCACCGTGGTGCCCCGCCACCTGGCGTTCTGGGCCAAGTCGGAGTACTTCAAGGGCACCGGGCTCAAGGGCGGCTTCTCCAAGTTCGTGCTCACCGGGCTGGGCGCGATCCCGGTCGAGCGGGCCGGCGGCCGGGCCGCGCTGACCGCGTTCGACGCGGCGATCCCGGTGCTCAAGGCCGGTGACCTGGTCGCCGTCTACCCGGAGGGCACCCGCTCCCCGGACGGGCGTCTCTACCGCGGGCGCACCGGCACCGTCCGGCTGGCGATCGCCGCCGGCGTGCCGATCATCCCGGTCGGCGTGACCGGCACCGACAAGGCCCAGCCGATCGGTACGCGGATCCCGCGACCGGGCCGCGCCAAGATCACCATCAAGTTCGGCAAGCCGCTGGACTTCACCGGCCGCCCCGACGACCGCACCTCGCTGCGCGCGATGACCGACGAGATGATGGCCGAGATCCAGAAGCTCAGCGGCCAGGAGTACGTCCCGCGCTACGCCCCGAAGCGCGCCGACCAGACCGCAGGCGACCAGGCCGGCGGCGAGCAGACCGCCTGAGCGGTCAGGACTTCGGCACCACCACGCGCTGGCGCAGGTCGTTCAGCAGCCGCCCGCTGTCGTCCACAGACAGCCGGGTGAACACGCCCGTGGTGAGGCTGCCGTGGTCGGCCGAGACACAGACCACCACCGAGTCGCCGTCCGCCCGGCCCACGGCGCAGCGCTCGTGGCGCCCCCGTACGCCGGTGTCCACGGCCACCGACTCCTTCAGGGCGTAGTCCCCGGCGAGGCGGTCGAGTTCCGCCTTGGCGTCCGACTCCGGGCTGAACCGCAGCCCGGTGCTGCCGAACAACGTCACCCGCTTGCCGTCGCTCGTGCTGTAGATGCCGGCGAACGTGTCCTCGGCGAGCAGGTTCGCCTCGCGTACCTGGGATTTCAGCTCCTCGGCGGCGGTCCGGCTGCTCTCGTCCTGGCGCAGCCGCATCGAGTCGATCTGGTCCGGGAGGGTGGCGCTGGCCGGGTACTGGCTGGAGATCGGCTGGAACCACCAGAGCGGGAGGCCGCAGCAGCAGGCGACGGAGAGCAGCAGCACCCAGGGCCAGCGACGCCGGCGGCGGGTCCGCTTGGGCGGCTGCTGCCAGCCCGGCGGCGGTGCGACAGGCGGCCCGGCCTTGCCCCGGCGCTGCTTCGGCGGCCGTCCGGGCTTCGCCGGCGGAGCGACGGGCGCCGCGGGCGGCAGCGGCCGGGCGGCGGGCGGACCGGGGTGGTGCGGCGGCGAGACCGGCCGGGCCGGTCCGGGGTACGGCGGGCTGTGCGGCGGTGGTGAGACCGGCCGGGCTGCGGGCGGCGCGGGACGGGCCGGTGGCGCCGGTTGCGGGGCGGGGTGAGCCGCCGGTGGCGCCGGATGGGCCGGGTGGGGGTTGTCCGGCGCGGCCCAGGGCGCGGTGTAGGGCAGAGTCGGCGTCGGCGGCGGCAGTTCGGGGGCGTGCAGCTCCCAGCCGGTGGTGTCCACCCCGGCCCACGGGTCGACCGGCGTGGCGTGCTCCGGCGATGCCAGCGGCGGCACCGGCGTGGGCTCGGCGGACTCGCCCCAGGCGGGCCGTCGCGGCGGCGGTGGCGGGACGGCGGCGGAACCGCTCCAGCGGGGCGCGGGCGCGTCGACCCGGGTCGGATCGGGGGTGTTCTCCACGCGGGTCGGGTCCGGCGTGTTCGCCGACGGCATGCGGTCTTGGGCGTTCTCGACCTTGGTGGGGTCAGGCGTGGCCGCGGCCCGGGGCGGCTGCGGCGCGACGTCGATCCGGGTCGGATCCGGCTGCCGCCCGGTCCGGGGAGTGGGTACGGGTGTGGTGCGGCCCGGAACCGCCGCGGATCCCCGAGCCCGGGTGACCGGTACGGGCGGAGTGCCGCCCGGCGCTCCGGCGTCGGCAGTCGGAGCCTCGTCGCCGGTAGGCGCGTCGGCCGGCATTCCGGCGTTGCCGGAGAGGGTGTCGGCGGTCGTCGCGCTCGCCTGGGGGCCGGCCTTGCCGGTGGGGGCGGCGGCGTCGTCGGCCGGTGGGTGCGGGCTCGCGCTGTCGAGCGGGGCGGTGCTGGCCGGGTCCGTCGGTTCGGCTGCTTGGTCCCGCCGTGCCGGTTCAGCCTGCTCGGACGGTTCCGGGCGGTCGTCCCGCAGCGCCTGCTCGGCCGGCTCGTCCGGCCGCGCGGGTCCGGCCTGCTCCGACTGCTCGCTGGGCTCGCTGTCGGCGGCGCCGGACGGCTGGTCGGCCGCCGTCGCGCCGGAGGTCCGGTCGTCGGCGGCCTCCGGTGTGCCGGGGGTCCGGTCGTCGGCGGCCTCCGGTGTGCCGGACGGGGACGCCGGAGCCGAGGCGCCCGTGGCGTCCTCGGTGTCGGCGGCGGTCGCCGGCTCGGTGACGGACGGCATCTCGGCCCCGTCGGCCGGCCGGTCCGCCCCCGGCTGCGGCTGCGGCATCGCGGCAATCTCCTCTCGGCCCGTTGCGAGGTTAGTACCGCCCCGCCACCCGGGACGAATTCCGCCCCGGTCCCCGGCCCCACTCCGGTGATCAAGGAGTTCGTGCCCGTGGAAGCGCCGGACAGCACACAAACTCCTTGATCAACGCGGCGGACACGGGCGCGGGCGCGGGAGAAGGCGGGGGCACCGCGTACGCTTGGGCATCATGAGTGCCCCGTCCACGACCCCGCGTCCCGCCGCCGCCAACTCGGTCTGGCCCCGGCTGGAGCCGTTGCTGCCGCAGGTGACCAAGCCCATCCAGTACGTGGGTGGAGAGCTGGGAGCGGTGGTCAAGGACTGGGACGCCGCGACCGTCCGGTGGGCGCTGATGTACCCGGACGCGTACGAGGTGGGCCTGCCCAACCAGGGCGTGCAGATCCTGTACGAGGTGCTCAACGAGCTGCCCGACGTGCTGGCCGAGCGGACGTACGCGGTCTGGCCCGACCTGGAGAAGCTGATGCGCGCCCACGGCGTGCCGCAGTTCACCGTCGACGCCCACCGCCCGGTGCGTGACTTCGACGTGTTCGGCGTCTCGTTCTCCACCGAGCTGGGCTACACCAACCTGCTCACCGCGATCGACCTGGCCGGCATTCCGCTGCTCGCCGCCGACCGCACCGACGCCGACCCGGTGATCGTGGCCGGCGGGCACGCCGCGTTCAACCCGGAGCCGATCGCCGACTTCGTCGACGCCGCGGTGCTCGGCGACGGCGAGGAGGCGGTGCTGGAGATCACCGCCATCGTCCGGGAGTGGAAGACGGAGGGCTCCCCGGGCGGCCGCGACGAGCTGCTGCTGCGGCTGGCCCGCACCGAGAGCGTGTACGTGCCGCGCTTCTACGACGTCGACTACCTGCCCGACGGCCGGATCCAGCGGGTCGTGCCGAACCGGCCGGACGTGCCGTTCCGGGTGCACAAGCGCACCACCATGGACCTGGACGCCTGGCCGTACCCGAAGAAGCCCCTGGTGCCGCTCGCCGAGACGGTGCACGAGCGGTACGCGGTGGAGATCTTCCGGGGCTGCACCCGCGGCTGCCGCTTCTGCCAGGCCGGCATGATCACCCGCCCGGTGCGGGAACGTTCCATCACCACCGTCGGCCAGATGGTGCAGCAGGGGCTGGAGTTCTCCGGCTTCCACGAGGTCGGCCTGCTGTCGCTGTCGTCGGCCGACCACTCCGAGATCGGCGACATGTGCTCCGGCCTGGCCGAGCAGTACGCGGGCACGAACGTCTCGCTGTCGCTGCCGTCGACCCGGGTGGACGCGTTCAACATCGACCTGGCCCAGGAGCTGTCCCGCAACGGGCGGCGGACCGGTCTGACCTTCGCGCCCGAGGGCGGGTCGGAACGGATCCGCAAGGTGATCAACAAGATGGTGTCGAAGGAAGACCTCATCCGTACGGTGGTCACCGCGTACTCCAACGGCTGGCGGCAGGTGAAGCTCTACTTCATGTGCGGCCTGCCCACCGAGACCGACGAGGACGTCCTCGAGATCGCCGACATGGCGCACGAGGTGATCCGGGCCGGCCGCGCGGCCACCGGGTCGAAGGACATCCGCTGCACGGTCTCCATCGGCGGGTTCGTGCCGAAGCCGCACACCCCGTTCCAGTGGGCCTCGATGGAGCGGCCGGAGGTCATCGACGGCCGGCTCAAGCTGCTCAAGCAGGCGATCAACAGCGACCGGTCGCTGGGCCGGGCGATCGGCTTCCGCTACCACGACGGCGAGCCGTCGCTGATCGAGGGCCTGCTCTCCCGGGGCGACCGCCGGGTCGGCGCGGTGATTCGCAAGGTCTGGGAGAACGGCGGCCGGTTCGACGGCTGGAGCGAGCACTTCTCCTACCAGCGGTGGGTGGACGCCGCCACCGAGGTGCTGCCGGCGTACGGCGTGGACCTCGACTGGTACACCACCCGGCAGCGCGAGGAGCTGGAGGTCCTGCCCTGGGACCACCTCGACTCCGGCCTGGACAAGGACTGGCTCTGGCAGGACTGGCAGGACTCGCTGTCGAAGTACGAGCAGGACGACTGCCGCTGGACGCCCTGCTTCGACTGCGGCGTCTGCCCGTCCATGGACACCGAGATCCAGATCGGCCCGACCGGCCGCAAGCTGCTGCCGCTCACCCCGGTCAACGGGCTGAAGCTGCCCGCAGCCGCCCAGGGCTGACGCCGCCCGCACTCACCGGAGCGCGGGAACCCGACCGGGTTCCCGCGCTCCGTCGTCCTTCCCGGTGACCGTCGCGGTACGCGGGGTGGGGGTGCCCCGACTGGTCCTTCCTCGATACGCTGCGTCCGTAATGGACCGGCCGGGGCCGGCAGCGGGGAGGACAGGCAGCATGGGCATCAATCCGCCGGACACCGGCGATCTGCACGTCAGCGTCGAGGACCTGGATGCGGCGGCCGAGTACATCGAGCGCCTCAAGCAGTACGTCGAGGACACCATCTCCTGGGAGATGGAGCGCATCAAGGAGCGGATGAAGGGCGACAGCGGCAACGCGCAGACGGTGCCCAACGGCACCCCGTTCGGCGCGTACGAGGACGCCCGGATGCAGTGGCAGGCGCTGACCACGTCCACCGCCAGCATGGAGGCCCACCTCAAGGCCATCTCCATGAAGCTGGCCGGCCTGAAGCAGGGCACACAGGACATCGCCAAGGCGTTCCGCGACGCCGAGGCCCGCAACGCGGCCAACGGCAAGGACATCGAGCGTCTGCTGGAGTCCGCGGCCCCGCCGCCGGACGCCGGTCAGCAGCCCACCTACCCGTACACGGCCTGAGGGGGAGACGGTCATGGCAGGAGGCACCTGGGAGCGTTGCGTCCGTGAGGTGACGCTCTCGGCGGACCCGGAAACCGTCGGATCGGTCGGCGCGGGCTGGAAGAACCTCTCCACGGCGCTCGGCCACCTACGCGACTCGCTGGTGGGCCGTTCGTTCGTCGGCCCGATCGCGGCCGGCCAGGAGCGCCCGCACACCGGCGGCCTGCCCGGGATGCTCGCCGGCTGGAAGGGCAGCGGCGGCGACGCGTACCGCGAGCACCTGTCCGAGATCGGCAAGGACATCGAGGAACTCATCACGCACGCCAGCAACGTCAGCGGCGCGCTGTCGCGGATCGAGGGCGACATCCGTACGGCGGTGGCGAGCATCCCGATCCCGTTGATGGACAACTTCGGCTGGAACGAGTGGAGCCTGCCCGGCGGCACCGAGCTGGACGACGCGCGCGACGGTGAGAGCCAGTCCGGCTTCCTCGCCGCGCTGCGCAGCGACTACCAGGGCAACCAGGCGTTGTACGCCGACGGCGCGTTCCGCGACAAGGCCGACGACCTCGAAGCCACCATGAAGATCGACGGCAACGCCAGCGACCAGAAGCGGGGCGGCTGGTGGGACACCAAGTCGCACCTCGACAACTGGTACCGCGACAACCAGCAGGCGGCCAACAAGGCGATGTCGCCGCTGCCGGCCGCGGTCGAGGCCGAGCGCCCCAAGCTGGCCGTACCCCGTCCCACGGACAGCGAACTGGGCGACGGCTACCGCGGCGACCCGCGCGTTCCCCCGACGGGTGTGCCCGGCGGCGGCCTGCCGGGTGGCGGTGCGCCCGGCGGCGGCATGCCCGGCGGTGGCGGCCCCATGCCGTCCATCGGCAGCACCGGCATCGGTGGTGGCACGCCCGGCGGCGGTTCGTTCACGCCGCCCCCCGGTGGGCCCGGCAGCGGCATCCCCGGCGGCGGCTCCTACACCCCGCCGACCACCGGGGGGATCCCCGAGCTCGGTGGCGCCCCCGGCTCGGGCACCCCGGAGTACGGCAGTGGTCTGGCCAGCGCGGGCGGGCCCGGCACGATCACCGCAGGCGGGCCGGGCGCGCTCGGTCTGGGCGGCGGTGGCGCGGGTGGACTGAGCGCCGGTGGCGGCGGCTTCGGTGGTGGTGGCGCCGGCCTGGGCTCTGCCGGCGGGATCGGCGGCGGTGGGATCGGCGCGGCCGGCGGCATGGCCATGGGCGGTCTGCCCGGCATGGTCGGCGGCGGCAACGGCAAGGTTCCGCCACTGACCAGCGCGGCCAGCGCGTTGAAGGCCGCGGCCGCGGCGGGACCGGGCGGCGCGGGCGGCGCGCGTGGCGGGATGGCCGGCGCCGGGATGATGGGCGGCGGAATGATGGGCGGTCACGGCGGCGCCGGTCACGGCGGCGACGCGGCGGGGCACTCGTCATGGTTGACTGAGGACGACGATCCGTGGGGTGCCGGTGACGGTGCGTCCCCGGGCATCCTGCGATGAGGACGGACGGATGAAGGTGCACGTCGGCGCGCTCCGGCCGGTGACGGCCGGTCTGCTTGCCGGACTGATGCTGCTGGGTGCCGCCCAGCCGGCGGTCGCCGCGCCGCGCCGCGCCGAGCAGTGGTATCTGGACGAGCTGCGGATCGACCGGGCGCATCAGATCTCCACCGGGCGGGGCGTCGTCGTCGGCGTGCTGGACACCGGTGTGGACGCCGGGCACCCCGACATGCGGGGCCGGGTCCTGGCCGGGGGCAGCACCCGTGACTCCGGCGACGGCCGGCGCGACCCGGACGGCCACGGCACCCACATGGCCGGGATCATCGCGGCCAACGGGACCGGGGTGGTCGGCATCGCGCCCGACGCCCGGATCCTGCCCATCCGGAAGCCCGTCGGCGCGGCGGCCACCAAGGACGACTCCGCGACCGGCATCCGGATGGCCGTCGACGGCGGTGCGAAGGTGCTCAACCTGTCGTACGGCGGCGCCGGGCCCGTGGAGGAGGTCGAGGAGGCCGCGATCCGGTACGCGCTGGAGCGCGACGTGGTCGTGGTGGCCGCCGCCGGCAACGTCCGGCAGGCCGGCCCGGACGTCGTCTCACCGGCCAAGATCCCCGGCGTGATCGCGGTGACCGGCACGGTCCGGGGCGGGGGTTTCTGGTCCGGATCGGCCCAGGGCCCGGAAGCGGTGATCGCCGCGCCCGGCGACGAGGTCTACAACATCGGCCCGGACCGGGGCTACGGCTGGGGGGACGGCACATCCGACGCCGCCGCCGTCGTCTCCGGCGTCGCGGCACTGATCCGGTCGAAGCACCCGAAGCTCTCCGCGCCCGACGTGATCAACCGGATGATCCGTACCGCCCGGGACGCCGGGCCGCCCGGCCGCGACCCGCGGTTCGGCTTCGGCCGGATCGACCCGGTGGCGGCGCTCACCGCAGATGTGCCGTCGGTGTCGGCGAACCCGCTGCTCGGGGCCGCCGCGCCGAGCGCGTCCGCGCCACCGGCCGCCGCCGAGGACGACAACTTCGACGTGACGAAGTACGGCGACCGGGGCGGCCCCACCGACCAGCAGGTGATGGTGATCGGCATCGGCATCGCCGTGGCGCTCGTGGTGCTGCTGGCGCTCGTGGTGTTCCTGATCTGGAACCGCCGCCGTCACCGGCGTGAGCTGGCGAAGGTCGGCTCCATCCCGGACGAGGCACTGGACCGGATGGACGCCGGTGGGCAGGGCCCGCCGGTGCCCGCCGGTCACGCCGCCCCGCCGCCCGGCTACGGCCCACCCGGCGGCTACCCGCCACCCGGCGCGCACCCCCAGCCGGGCGGATACCCCCAGCCGGGCGGATACCCCCAGCAGGGCGGCTACCCGCAGCCGGGTGGGTACCCCCAGCCCGGCGCGGGCGCCTACCCGCCCCAGGGCCAGGCCCACACCCCACCCGGCCAGAGCCCGTACGCCCCACCCGGCGACCCCCGCCCCTGACCGACCCCGCACCCGACCCGCCCCACAAGCCCCCCCCGCCCGCCCCACCCCCACCCCCGCACCGCCCAACCCGACGATCATGAAGTTGACGCCGAAGTTGATCTCCGATTTCGCCGTCAACCTCATGATCGACCGGGCGGAGATGGGGTGGGGTGGGGGCGGGGGTCGGGGTTTGTGGGGGTTTGGGGTGGGTGGGGTGGCCCCGGGTGTGGGGCGCGGTGGGCGCTGCGTCAGGATGAGACCGATACGCAGGCACAGCCGAGGAGCTCACGATCGCCAGAAAGCCTCAACCCGAGGGCGGCCAGGCCCCCGTCGTCCAGCGGGTCCGTATCCGGTACGCCAAGCGTGGGCCGCTGCGGTTCACCTCGCACCGGGACTTCGCCCGGGCCTTCGAGCGCGCGCTGCGCCGGGCCGGCGTGCCGATCGCCTTCTCTCAGGGGTTCACCCCGCACCCGAAGATCTCGTACGCCTCGGCCGCCCCGACGGGAGTGGCGAGCGAGGCCGAGTACCTGGAGATCGGGCTCCGTGAGCCGGTCGACCCGGCACGGCTCCGTGAGGCGCTCGACGCCGCTCTCTCGCCCGGGCTCGACGTGCTCGACGCGGTGGAGGCCGCCGGCGGCAGCCTGGCGGACCGGATCGAGGCGTCGTACTGGCGGATCGAACTGCCCGAGGTCGACCCGAAGGTGCTCGCGGAGGCCGTGGCGGCCTTCACGGCCGCCGAGGAGATCCAGGTCGAGCGGATGACCAAGCAGGGGCGGCGTACCTTCGACGCCCGTGCGGCAGTGGTGTCGATCGATGCCATGGCTCCGGCTGAGACGCCTTCCGGGGCGGCGGCCGTACCGTGTGCGATACTCGAACTGGTCGTGCGGCAGGTCACCCCGTCCGTTCGGCCCGATGACGTCCTGTCCGGCCTCCGTGCGGTGGCCGCCCTGGAGCCGCCGGTCACCCCGAAGGTGATCCGGCTGGCGCAGGGCACGCTGACCGCGCAGGGCGAGATCGTCGATCCGTTGGAAGCGGATCGCGACGGGGCAACCATCGGAGAGCGCTGACCGTCGGTCAACGCTCTGGCAGGCAGACTTCGGCGGTCGCGCGTTTGCGCGCCCGGCGGAAACACCTTTGCGGCAACCCTGCGTGGCAGCGCTCACCCGCGCCCGGGGCGGCCAGAACTGGAGAACGTCCATGCTCGAGAACGAGCCCGAGGGCGGCGAACGGACCGGCGCAGAGCCGGCCGGGACGACCGCCGACAGCGCCACCACCGCCTCCGGCAGCGCCGCGAGCGCGACCTCTGCCGGCGCCGGGGGAGCCACCACGGAAGGCACCGTGGAGGGCGTCGCGGAGACCAAGCCGCCCGCCCGTAAGCGGGCCAGCCGCCGCAAGGCCGCTCCGCTGAACCAGCCGGAGCAGACCGACGCGCCGGTCGAGGCGTCCACAACGGTGACCGGCAGCGGCGAGTCGCCGCAGGCCGAGGTGCTCGCGCCGGTGGCCGGTGAGTTGGACACCGCGCCGAAGACCACCCGGCGGCGTCGTAAGGCGACGCCGGCGAAGGCGGTCGAGGAGCCGGTGGCCGCGGCCGGTGTGGAGGCCGCCTCGGAGGAGGTCGTGCCGCCGGTCAAGGTGACCCGGACCCGCCGTCGCAAGGCCACGCCGGCTGCCGAGACCGTCGCGCCGGACGAGACCACCGCCGCGGGGCAGGCGCCCGCGGACGGCGTGATCGACGGACCGGTCTCCGCGCCCGGTGGCGACCTGATCGCCGAGGGACGCGCCGACATCGACGGCGGCGAGACCGCCGCACCGGGCGAGGCCGTCACCGCGGGTACCGCCGCCGAGACTGCACCGCAGGCCCCCACCGGCCGGCGCAGGGCCACCACCAGCAGGACCAAGGCCGCCGGCGCCGGCAAGGCGAGCACCGGCGGCATCGGTGAGACCACCGGCGAGGACGTCGAGGACGCCGAGGCCGAGGCCGTGGCAGACGCGAGCGCCGCGGCTGCGCGTACCGAAGAGGTGAACCTGGCCCGCAGCGGCGGCCCGGCCGACGCGACGGGCGTCGTGTCGACGGGTGCCGCCGTGCCGCGCGCGGCCGAGGAGCCGGCCGAGACGCCGCCGGCCACCAGCCGCCGGCGTCGTGCCGCGCTCTCCGCGCCGACCGTCCTGTTCATGGCGCCGCAGCCCGACGAGGCGCCGGCCGTCCAGGTGACGTACCCGGCCGCCGAGGAGCCGATCGAGGAAGCGGTCGAGACCGGCCGGCGCCGCCGCCGCGGCCGCCGTGAGGTCGAGCCGGTCGAGGCCGAGGTCGAGGCGGAGGTCGCCGAGGAGGAGCTCGCCGCCGAGGCCGAGGAGACCGCCGAGGGGGACGAGGACGACGAGACGGCCGCGGGCCGGCGTCGCCGCCGCCGGGGCCGCCGGGGTCGTGGCCGGGGCAAGGGCGGCGCGGACGAGGCCGACGACGAGGACGTCGAGGAGCCCGCCGCGGCCGAGGCCGAGGGTGAGGCCGAGGAGCCGGCGGAGGACGAGGAGGCCGAGGGCGAGGGGATGACCCGTCGCCGTCGCCGTCGTCGCCGCCGGGGCGCCGGGGAGGCGGACACCGCCGCCGAGGACGGCGTGCCGACCGTCGTCAAGATCCGTGAGCCGCGCAAGCCGGTCGACGAGGTGCAGGGTGTCTCCGGCTCGACCCGGCTGGAGGCCAAGCGGCAGCGCCGGCGGGACGGCCGCGAGCAGCGGCGTACGCGCCCGCCGATCCTGAGCGAGTCGGAGTTCCTGGCCCGCCGCGAGGCGGTGGACCGGGTGATGGTGGTCCGCCAGCGCGGCGACCGCACCCAGATCGCGGTGCTCGAGGACGGCGTGCTCGTGGAGCACTACGTCACGCGGAACTCGTCCGGCACGATGGCCGGAAACGTCTACCTGGGCAAGGTCCAGAACGTCCTGCCGAGCATGGAGGCGGCCTTCGTCGACATCGGGCGCGGGCGCAACGCGGTCCTGTACGCCGGTGAGGTCAACTGGGACGCCACCGGCCTGGAGGGCCGGGCCCGCTCGATCGAGCAGGCGCTGCGCTCCGGCGACTCGGTGCTGGTGCAGGTGACCAAGGACCCGATCGGGCACAAGGGCGCGCGGCTGACCAGCCACATCGCGCTCTCCGGCCGGCACCTGGTCTACGTGCCCAACGGCAACGCCTCCGGGATCAGCCGCAAGCTGCCCGACACCGAGCGCAAGCGGCTGCGGGACGTGCTGAAGAAGCTGGTGCCGGACGGCGCCGGGGTGATCGTCCGGACCGCGGCCGAGGGCGCCAGCGAGGACGAGCTGGCGCGCGACGTCAAGCGGCTCCAGGCGCAGTGGGAGGACATCCAGGCCAAGGCGACCGAGGGCGGCGCTCCGGTGCTGCTCTACGAGGAGCCGGACCTGGTCATCCGCGTGGTCCGGGACCTCTTCAACGAGGACTTCCGCGAGCTGGTCATCGAGGGCGAGCCCGCGTACGACCTGGTCGAGTCGTACCTGTCGCACGTGTCGCCGGACCTGGTGGCGCGGCTGCGCCGGCACGCCGGGGTGGCGGACGTGTTCGCCGAGTACCGGATCGACGAGCAGATCCTCAAGGGGCTGGACCGCAAGGTCTTCCTCCCCTCGGGCGGCTCGCTGGTGATCGACCGCACCGAGGCGATGACTGTCGTCGACGTCAACACCGGCAAGTACACCGGCTCCGGGGGCAACCTGGAGGAGACGGTCACCCGCAACAACCTGGAGGCGGCCGAGGAGATCGTGCGTCAGCTGCGGCTGCGCGACCTCGGCGGCATCGTGGTGATCGACTTCATCGACATGGTGCTGGAGTCGAACCGGGAGCTGGTGCTGCGCCGGCTCACCGAGTGCCTCGGCCGGGACCGTACGAAGCACCAGGTCACCGAGATCACCTCGCTCGGCCTGGTGCAGATGACCCGTAAGCGCATCGGCGCGGGCCTGCTGGAGGCGTTCAGCGAGACCTGCGAGTGCTGCAAGGGCCGGGGCGTGATCATCCACACCGAGCCGGTGCCGGAGAAGCCGCGCGGCGGGGCGGGGGAGAAGGTCAAGGCGGTCGCCTCGGCGGTCGCCGCGCCGGCCGAGGAGAAGGGCCGCCGCCGGGGCCGCAAGGCCGCCGCGGAGAAGCCCGCGGTGGAGGCCGCGCCGGAGCAGCCCTCCGCGCAGCCGCAGGCAGTCACCGAGACGCCGGCCGCCCCGGAGCGGACCGTCGCCGAGGTGGTCGAGACCGACGACGACTACTACGACACCCAGGGCTACGACCTGTCCCGGTTCGAGACGGACACGCCCGCCGCCCCGGCGATCGCGGACAGCCAGGAGGGCGACTCGGCCCGGCTGGCCGCAGCCGACGACCCGGACGCGATCGGTGACGGAGACAACGACGACGACAGCGGCGCCCCGCGTCGGCGGGCGCGCCGTGGTGGTGCCCGGCGGCGTACGCGGCCGTGAGGCTTTAGCGCGCTGACCTGCGCGAACAGGGCCCCCGATCCGCCGGGAAGAGGCGGGGCGGGGGCCCTGTCGTGTCCGCCGAACAGGGCGGAGAGGCGCCGACCGGCAGCCCGGTTTGGGGGGCGGGCCGGGTATGGCGTACGCTTGCCTGCGGCGCACTTTGGTGTGCCGAGTTCCCGCGTGCCCGCGCCGCCGGTGTCACGGCTCCCGGCGAGACGCCGTGGGAACGACCGTCGACGGTGTGACAGCCGGCAACGGTGCAATAGACGCCAGCAGCCTCAACGACAGGGAGTCCGCCTCCGATGTACGCGATCGTCAAGACCGGCGGCAAGCAGTACAAGGTCGCCGAGGGCGACGTGATCGAGGTCGAGAAGCTCGCCGGTGCCCCCGGCGACGCGGTGAAGCTCACCGCGGTGCTCCTCGTCGACGGTGACGACCTGGTGACCGAAGCGGCGAAGCTCGCCAAGGTCGCGGTGTCCGGCGAGATCGCCGCGCACACCAAGGGCCCGAAGATCCGGATCCACAAGTTCAAGAACAAGACCGGCTACCACAAGCGCCAGGGTCACCGCCAGCCGCTGACCCAGGTCAAGGTGACCGGCATCTCCAGCGGGAAGTAGGTCGTCCTCCAATGGCTCACAAAAAGGGTGCGTCCAGCTCGCGTAACGGCCGTGACTCCGCGGCCCAGCGGCTCGGCGTGAAGCGCTTCGGTGGTCAGGTCGTCAGCGCGGGTGAGATCCTCATCCGTCAGCGTGGCACCAAGTTCCACCCCGGTGACCTGGTCGGCCGTGGCGGCGACGACACGCTGTTCGCGCTGGCCGCCGGCTCGGTGCAGTTCGGCACCAAGCGCGGTCGCAAGACCGTCAGCATCGTGCCTCAGCAGTAGTTCTGTAAGCGTTGCGGGCCGCGGACCTCGAGTCCCGGCCCGCTTCGCTTTTCCCCGTGCGGGGCGGACCCCGCTGGAAGGATTGGCGTCGTGACGACGTTCGTTGACCGGGTCGTCCTGCACATGCAGGCCGGCGACGGCGGGCACGGCTGTGTCTCGATCCACCGGGAGAAGTTCAAGCCGTTCGGCGGGCCGGACGGCGGCAACGGCGGCCACGGCGGCAGCGTGTCGCTGGTGGTCGACCCGCAGGTCACCACGCTGCTCGACTTCCACTTCCGGCCGCACCTGAAGGCCGAGAACGGCAAGGGCGGCGCCGGCTCGAACCGGGACGGCGCCAACGGCCGTGACCTGGTCATCAAGGTGCCGAACGGCACCGTCGTGCAGAGCCTCGACGGCGAGGTGCTGGCCGACCTGGTCGGCGCCGGCACCACGTTCGAGGCGGCCCGGGGCGGCCGGGGCGGGCGCGGCAACGCCTCGCTGGCGAACGCCCGCCGCAAGGCGCCGGGCTTCGCCGAGCTGGGTGAGCCCGGCGACCGGCTGGACGTCGTGCTGGAGCTCAAGAGCGTCGCCGACGTGGGCCTGGTCGGCTTCCCGTCGGCGGGCAAGTCGTCGCTGATCTCGGTGATCTCCGCGGCCAAGCCGAAGATCGCCGACTACCCCTTCACCACGCTGGTGCCCAACCTGGGCGTGGTGCGGGTGGACAACCACACCTTCACCGTCGCCGACGTGCCGGGCCTGATCCCGGGCGCGGCCAGCGGCAAGGGCCTGGGCCTGGAGTTCCTCCGCCACGTCGAGCGCTGCGCCGTGCTGGTGCACGTGATCGACACCGCGACGCTGGAGCCCGGCCGCGACCCGCTCGCCGACATCGACGCCATCGAGTCGGAGCTGTCCCAGTACGGCGGCCTGGCCGACCGGCCCCGGCTGGTCGCGCTCAACAAGGTCGACGTGCCGGACGGCAAGGACCTCGCCGACATCGTCCGCCCCGACCTGGAGGCGCGCGGCCTGCGCGTGTTCGACGTCTCGGCCGCCACCCGGGAGGGCCTGCGGGAGCTGACGTACGCGATGGCGGAGCTGGTCGACCAGGGCCGCCGGGCCGCCCCACCGGCCGAGCCGACCCGGATCGTGATCCGCCCGAAGGCGGTCGACGACGCCGGCTTCACCATCGAGGCCGAGCCGGACGGCTCGTACACGGTGCGCGGCAGCCGGCCGGAGCGCTGGGTGAAGCAGACCAACTTCGACAACGACGAGGCAGTGGGTTACCTGGCCGACCGGCTGGCCCGCCTCGGCGTCGAGGAGAAGCTCGCGAAGGCCGGCGCGCAGGCCGGTGACCTGGTGCGCATCGGCGACCGGGAGTTCGACTGGCAGCCGACGCTCTACGCCGGTGTCGACTTCGTGCCCGGTAACCGGGGCACCGACGTACGGCTGGAGGAGAAGTCGAACCGTCCGTCGGCGTCCGACCGGCTGGCGGCCCGCAAGGCCCGCCGGGTCCGGCCGGAGGACGAGGTCGAGGCCGCGCCCGCGGCGGAAGCGGACGCCGAGTAGCCGTTTGCGGGTCGGTGGCGGGAAACCTGCGCGAAATCCGGCCGATCTAGCGTACGGGCATGTTGATCGAGTCCCGTCCCGCCACCGATCCGGAGATCGCCGCGCTCGTCGTCGCCCAGCAGCGTGAGCTGCGCGACGCGGACGGCGGGCTGGACGGGCAGGTCACAGTCGTGCACACCGACATCCACTACCTGGCCGCCGTGGTGGGCGGCCGGGCGGTCGGCTGCGGCGGCCTCCAGGCGCTCGACGCCGACACCGGCGAGCTGAAGCGGATGTACGTACGGCCGGCGTACCGGGGGCGGGGCATTGCCCGGCAGCTGCTCGTGGCGCTGGAGGAGCTGGCGTTCCAGCAGGGGCACCGCACTGTGTGCCTGGAGACGGGCACCTACCTGCCGGCCGCGATCGGGCTCTACCGGTCCAGCGGTTACGAGCCGATCCCGGTCTACGGCGAGTACGTGGACAACCCGTACAGCGTCTGCTTCGCGAAGCGGCTGCCGGTGGCGGCCTGACGCTCAGGCGCTCGTCTGCGCGTGCGGCGCGGTGACCGGCTTCGACTCGGGGCTGGCGTGCTGGCGCAGCACGATGCTGAGCAGGATCAGCACGCCCACGGCGAGGAACTCGCTCTGCCAGTTCTGCATCGACTGGAACCAGAAGTCGCTGGTGCCGAGGAACTGCCACGCGCTGATCGGGGCGGCGCCGCTCTCCAGCGCCTGCTCATGGTTGTAGGCGGCCACGCCGCCGAACAGGTGCCCCAGGAACGCGCCCCCGAAGATCATCAGCAGTGCGATGGCGAGGCTGTTCCGGTAGACCACGAGCGGCAGCCCGCCGACACGTACCGGCCACGGTGAATCGGGGCGGGCGTGGTCGCGGTCGTCCTCCGGGCGGTCCGTCTGGTCCTCCGGCTTCGACTCGGCCGAGCCCTTCTGCACCAGGTACGCGGTGAGCAGCACGTAGCCGCCCATCTGGAGGAACTCCGACTCCCAGTTCTCGAACACCGCCTCGGCGAAGTGCCCGGTGCCGAGATAGGCCCACCAGCTCAGCGGCTCGGCGCCGTACCGGCTCAGCTCCTCGTTGTGCACCTGCCAGCCGAACACGCTCTGGAGCAGCAGGAAGACCAGGAACGCGCCGAGCATGGCGACCGAGAGCATGTTGTCGCGCAACCACCGTGGCATCGCCGGACCTCCTCGACCCGCTCGCGGTTGCCCTCCTGCCCGGCGTCGGGCCGGGGCAAACGCCGCACCGGCGTGTCGCGCCTGGTCAGGGGCGGTCGAAGGGGGCCTCCACCCGGGTGCCGGTGCCGAGGTTGTTGTTCAGCAGCAGGCCGGCGGCGAGCATGCCGAAACCGAGGACCAGGTGCAGCCAGTTGTCGGCATCGTTCACCGGTACGAAGTTGACCGACGTGTCCCGGTCGATGGCGAAGCCGTACAGCCACAGCACCAGGTAGAGCGCGCCGCCACCGGCCAGGAACACCCGTGCCCCGGCCAGCCGCCGGGCCATCACCAGACCGACCAGGCCGAACAGCAGGTGCACCAGGTTGTGCAGCACCGAGACCTGGAACACCCCGAGCAGCTTCGCCTCGGAGTGGTGCCCGGCGAACGTCATCTCGCCGTAGTGCGTGGTGATGCCGGGCACGAAGCCGAGCACGCCGATCAGCGCGAAGAGAGCCGCCGCCGCGAGGGCGACCTTCTGCACCGCAGGCCGGGCGGACGCGTGTTCGTGCAGGTCACGTGCCATCCCTGTCACCCCCGTGGAACTCGCCGCCGCCCGGGCGGGCGGGCACCCCATTGTCTGACCGGGGTGGGGCGCTCCCGCAGAGAATTCACGAATCAGGCATGGAGCCGCCGACCTGGGGTAGGGCACTTGTCACGCGGAAACAAATCCGCGTACCCCCCGAAGACACCCGCTGGGAAGTACGAGCGGAAGGGACACCATGACTCAGGATCTTTCCCCCAGTTCGGCCACGTACCAGTCGACGAACGGTGGTGGCGGTGTGCGTGACCAGGCCCGCCAGGTCGGCTCCGACGCCGCGAACGCGGGCGGCGCCGTCGCACAGACCGCCAAGGAGCAGGGCCGGGAGGTGGTGGGCGAGGCCAAGCGGCAGGCCCGCGACCTCTACGGCGAGACCCGCAGCCAGGTCACCGCGCAGGCCGGTCAGCAGCAGCAGCGCGCCGCCAGCGGACTGCGGTCGCTCGCCGACGAGATGCGCACCATGGCGCAGCAGGGTGGCGGCTCCGGACCGGTCACCGAGCTGGCCCACCAGGCGGCCGAGCGCGTGCACGGCGTGGCCGGCTGGCTGGAGCAGCGCGAGCCGGGCGACCTGCTCAACGAGGTGAAGACCTACGCCCGCCGCAACCCCGGCACGTTCCTCGTCGGGGCGGCGCTGCTCGGCGTGGTCGCCGGGCGGCTCACCCGCAACATCGCCGCGATCGGCGACGACAGCACGGCGCGGCCGGCGTACGACCCGGACCGCACCGCCGTCATCCCGACCGCCCGTGAGGTGCCGGACCAGGTCCCGCCGGGCGGCTACCTCGACCCGACGCCGGGCAGCTACGCCGAGCCGGACCCGGGCTACTCCGCGCCGGGCGCGACCTACCCGGCCGGCGGCGCCCCGAACACCTGGGCCGACCCGGCGGGTGGCACCGGTCAGCCGCTGCCGCCGCCGGAGCGCACCGACCCGCTGCCGGGTGTCCCGTCGACCGGCGCTCCCCGCCCGTGACCGGCCGCACCGGCAGAAGGGAGGCGACGGCATGACCGTACCCACGCAGGACCCCGGCTATCAGGCGGCTGGTGCCCCGCCCCACGCCGACGAGGTGCGCGGCAGCTCGCTCGGCGACCTGATGCGCCAGGTCACCACCGACCTGTCCACGCTGATGCGCCAGGAGGTCGAGCTGGCCAAGGCGGAGATCCGCCAGGAGGGCAAGAAGGCGGGCAAGGCCGCCGGACTGTTCGGCGGCGCCGGCTTCGGCGGCTACATGGTGGCGCTCTTCGTCTCGATCGCGATCTGGCAGTTCCTCGACAACGTCATGGACTCCGGGCTGGCCGCGCTGATCGTGGCCGTCATCTGGGCCGCTGTCGCGGCGGTCCTGTACTCGATGGGCAAGAAGAACGCCGAGCGGATCCGCGGCCTGAAGCAGACCAACGACAGCGTGCAGCGCATCCCCGACGCGCTCAAGCCGCACCCGGAGGGAGTCATCCGATGAGCACCGATCCCGAGCAGATCCGCCGCGAGATCGAAGCCACCCGCAACAACCTCAGCTCGGACGTGGACGCCCTGGCGTACAAGGTCAGCCCGAGCCGCATCGTCGACGACCGCAAGCAGCGTGTGCGCAGCGCGCTGACAAACGTGAAGGACAAGGTGATGGGAACCGCTTCGGACCTCGGCCACAGCACCGGCCACGCCGCCCACTCGGTGGGCGACCACGCCTCCTCGATGGCCTCCTCCGTGGGCGACAAGGCGCAGTCCGCCGCCGCCACGGTGAGCGACGCCGCCCACCGGGCGCCGCAGGTGGTGCGGCGCAAGTCCGAGGGCAACCCGATCGCCGCCGGCGTGATCGCCTTCGGCGTCGGCATGCTGGTCTCCTCGCTGATCCCGGCCACCCGCCGTGAGCAGCAGGTCGCCGCGCAGGTCAAGGAGAAGGCCGCCGAGCACGGCGGGGTGGTGAAGGAGAAGCTGGGCGAGGTCGCCGGTGAGCTGAAGGAGGAGCTGCGCGAGCCGGCGCAGCACGCCGCCGAGTCGGTGAAGGCCACCGCGCAGGACGCCGCGCACACCGTCAAGGACGACGGCCGCGCCGCCGCCCACGACGTCCGGCACAGCGCCGAGCAGGTGCGGTCCTGAAGGTCCGCGCTCTCGGTTGGGAAGGGCCCCTTCTTATCGCCAGGCGATAAGAAGGGGCCCTTCCTTACACCTCGGCGCGCAACGGTGGGGGCAGCGCCCCGGTCTCCACCCAGAGCACCAGATCGTCGGGGCGGCGCCGCGTCATCCGCCGGCGCAGGACACCTGTGGGGTGGGCCGCCGTCCGCATCCGGGCGCCCGCGTAGGGCACGCCGCCGCGCAGCCGCCGGCCCACCGCCAGCCACGCGCACAGGCCGCGTTCCAGCACCCAGGCGGGAGCCGCCAGGCTGGTGTGCGCCGGGAAGACCCGGGCGCCGCCGGCCCGTCGCCGGCCCAGCTCCGCCACTGCCACGGTCGCCAGCCCGGCGCGCAGCAGCAGCCCGGGCCGGCGGGTGGCGAGCGCGACAGCCGTCGCCGGCAGCACCGCCAGCGCGGCGAGCAGCCACACCGGCCGGGCCGTCTCGTCGTACGCCTGGCGGACGCGCTGCCCGAGGAAGTGCGCGGCGGCGGGCGGTAGCCGCCGCACGTACAGCCACGCCGGGGTGGCGGTGCTGCCGCCGTACGCGCGCACGGTGCGGACCAGCTCCAGGTTCTCGAAGAGCACGTCGGGGTCGTAGCCGCCCATCGCCAGGAACGTGCTCCGCCGCACCCCGAGCGTGCCCGGCCAGTCCCCGCCGAACACGCGGGCCAGCAGCGTCCGGCCGGTGTCCCACCAGGCGTGCCAGGGCAGCGGGTCGAAGTGGTTCTGCGGCCGGACCAGGTCCACCCCGTCCAGCAGCTGGTGCACCGCGCACAGGGCCGCCCGGTCGTACCGGACGTCGTCGTCGGCGATCACCACGTGCTCGTGCCGGGCCAGCGCGACGCCGGTGAGCACGCCGAGCACCTTGCCGTTGCGCCCGCGCAGCGCCGGATCGGGCGGCACGTGCCGGACCAGCCCGCGCCAGGCTTCGGCGTGCCGGGCGAACAGCTCCGGCGCCGATCCGTCGACCACCACCACGTCGACCCACCGGCTCAGCTCGCGCAGGTACCCGGTCAGCTCGTCCAGGCCGCCGTCGTCGTGGGCGCGCAGCGGCAGGACGTACGCCATCGGCAGCCGGACCGGCGCGGACGCGGCGCCCTCGTCGCATGGCGGCGCGGCGGTCGGTCGGGTCATGTCGTCTCCCCTCGTGCCGGGTGACGCGACTTGCCCGGAATGCGGCTGCTGAAACCGTTTCGGGCGGGCTGTGTCGGGTAGCGCAGCCGGATATCGCGGCGGGCGAGATCGACCCCGGCTTGGCCCGGTTCAGCGCGGCGGGCGTACCCCACCGGCCGGGCGTGCGCCGGGGCGTACCCCGTCGAGCACCAGCCCGGCGGGCGGCAACGCCGGCATGGAGCCGAGGTCGAGCGCCAGGTCCTGCGGCGGTACGCGGTAGCTCATCGCGCCGGTCAGGTTCGTCACCGCCCGCTTCATCAGCTCGATCGTGATCCACTCACCGGCGCAGCGGTGGCCGGTGTAGTGGTCGCCGCCCTGCGGGACCAGGCCGAACGGGTCGTCGCGCCAGCCGGCGAAACGCTCCGGGCGGAACCGTTCCGGCTCGGGCCACACGTCGGGGTGGTGGTTCGTGCCGTACAGGTCGAGCAGCACCCGCCGGCCCTGCGGGAACGCGTACCCCCGCCACTGGAACGAGCGGCGGACCCGGGCCGCGGCGACCGGGAAGAACGGGTAGTAGCGGCGTACCTCCTGCACGAACTGCTCCGTCGCGGCGTCGTCGCCGGGTAGCCGGTCCCGCCAGTGCGGGTGGTCGTGCAGCGCCAGCGCGGCGAAGACCACGTACCGGTCGACCGCGACGGTGGGGCGCAGCACGTTCAGCAGTTCCACGGCGGCGATCCGGCGGGGCAGCGGCAGCCCTCGTTCGTCCCGGTGCCCGGCCACGACCGCCAGCGCGCTGCCCTCCGGTGCGGGCACCGCGCCCGCGCGTACCCGCTCGATCAGGTCGCCGGCCCAGCGTTGCGCGTGCCGGCGGCCGAGCCGTCCGCGCCAGTGCCGGGGGCCCAGCGCGGCCGGCGCCTCGATCATCGCGTGCATCTCGGCGGTGCGGCGCGGCACGTCGGCCTCGGCCAGCGGCACCCCGGCCCAGGCCCAGACCGTACGGGTCAGGATCTTTCCCACCTCGTCGTAGAGCACCACCGGGCCGCCCTCGGCCCAGACCGGGATCCGGGCCCGCCACTGCTCGTCGAAGATCTCCCCGAGGCGGCGGATCGCGGCCGGCGTCATGATCGACATGAACATCGCCTTGCGGACCACGTGGGCCTGCCCGTCGAGGCCCTGCACGCCGCCGACGCCGGTGAGCGTGCGCTGCCCGCGCATCGGCATGGCGCCGCGCCGGACGAACCGCTCCTCGTCGTAGAACAGCTCGGCGGCCTCCCGGCCGCGCAGGCAGATCGTCGGCTCCAGCAGCAGCCGGGTCTGGAAGACGTCGGTGCCGAGGCGGTCGCAGCGGTCGCCGACGAAGCGGTAGCCCTCCCGGAGGAACGCCAGCGTGCTGTCCGGGCTCCGGTCGCTCGGCATGGTACTCATCTCGGCTGCTCCTGACGCGGTTCGGCGGCGCTGCCTACCTACCCGGGTCGGCGCGGCCGAACCCTCCATTCCAGCAGCTCCGGCCCCGTGGGGGAGGGGCCGGCCACGCGAGCCGGTGCTGGCCCCTCCCCGGGCACGGGAAAGCTGGTTGGCTCGGGTTCGCGGACCGGCGGCGACCGGCCCGCCGCCCGCCGCCGCGACGTCCGGCGGGCGTCACCGACCACGGGGGAGGGCACCGATGCGTGACGACAGGGCGGCACGACGGCACCGCGAGGCACCGGCCCGGCTGCGCGGCGACGGCCGCGACGGGCCGCTGATCGGCACGCCCCGGCGCGCCGCCGGCCGCCCGCCGCGTTACTTCACCGTGCACCTGGGCTTCGCCGCCACCGATCCCGCCGTCGCGCGGGAGCACGCCGTGGCGTACGCCGAAGCACTCGGCCTGCTCCGCCCGGAGCTGGCGCTCGGCGCGGCGGCGCTGTCCCCGGCGGACGCCTGGCACCGCGCCGAGCGGCTGTTCTGCGACGCCGCCGGGCCCGACGGCGAGCGCTGCGCCGACGTGGCCGGTCACCCCGGCTTCCACCACGCGCCCGGCCCGGGCGGGCTCGGCTGGGGCGACGGTGACTGAGGCGCGCTCAGTCCAGGTCGAACTCGCCGTCCTGGGCGCCCGCGACGAACGCGTCCCACTCGGCCTGCGTGAAGACCAGCACCGGCCCGTCCGGCTCGGCGGAGTTGCGCATACCGATCAGGTCGTCGACGAAGGCCACTTCGACCGCTCCCTCGGAGGTGTCGCCCTCAGCCCGCTGCCAAACCGCCCGGGAGAGGTCGAAATCGCCCTTGGGGTGCTGACCCATCGCTGTTCCTCCATCGCCATGCGTAACGAGACGGCCCGAGCGGACCTCATCGGGCAGGATAAGCGGATGCCGAGCCTCACCCGTGCAGAGGCGACCGCGCGCCGCGCGTCGATCACCGTCGAGTCCTACGATGTGGACCTCGATCTGACCGGCGACGCCGAGCGGTTCCGCTCCGCCGTCACCATCCGGTTCCGGGCCACCCCCGGAGCCGAGACCTTCGTCGACGTCAAGCCGCGCCGACTCCTCGCCGCCCGCCTCAACGGCCGCGCCCTCGACCCGGCCCTGCTGGCCGGCGACCGGCTGCCGCTGACCGGCCTGGCCGCGACGAACACGCTCACCGTCGAGGCCGAGATGGCCTACTCCAACACGGGCGAAGGGCTGCACCGTTTCGTCGACCCGGCCGACGGCGAGACCTACCTCTACGCGATGTCCTTCCTGGACGACGGGCCGCGCATCTTCGCCGCGTTCGACCAGCCCGACCTGAAGGCGCCGGTGACGCTGACGGTCACCGCGCCGCCGGAGTGGACTGTCGCCGCCAACGGGCCGCTCGCCGACCGCCCCGCGCCCGGGCGCTGGGAGTTCGCCACCACCGAGCCGCTGGCCACCTACTTCGTCTCGCTGATCGCCGGGCCCTGGCACGTGCTGCGCGCCGAGCACGACGGCATTCCGCTCGGCCTCTACTGCCGGCGTTCGCTCGCGGCCCACCTGGACGCCGACGCCGAGGAGGTCTTCACCGTCACCCGGCAGTGCTTCGACCGCTTCCACGAGCTGTTCGCCGAGCGCTACCCGTTCGGCAAGTACGACCAGGCGTTCGTGCCCGAGTTCAACGCCGGCGCGATGGAGAACCCGGGCCTGGTCACGATCCGGGACGACTACGTCTTCCGCTCCGCCGTCACGGACACCCAGCGGGAGCTGCGCGCCACCACCATCGCCCACGAGATGGCGCACATGTGGTTCGGCGACCTGGTCACCATGAGCTGGTGGGACGACCTCTGGCTCAACGAGTCCTTCGCCGAATACCTGGGCACCCGGGTCACCGCCGAGGCGACCCGGTTCGACCGGGCGTGGACCACGTTCGCGAGCCGCCGCAAGGCGTGGGGCTACACCGCCGACCAGCGTCCCTCCACCCACCCGGTGGCACCGGAGGAGGTGGCCGACGCCGCGCAGGCGCTGCTCAACTTCGACGGCATCTCGTACGCCAAGGGCGCCAGCGTGCTGCGCCAGCTCGTCGCCTGGCTCGGTGACGAGGCGTTCCTGGCCGGGCTGAACGCCCACTTCGCGGCGCACCGGTTCGGCAACGCCACGCTCGCCGACCTGCTGGCCGCCCTGGGTACGGCGAGCGGCCGTGACCTGGACGGCTGGGCGGAACGCTGGCTGCGCCGCGCGCAGGTGAACACGCTGCGGGTCGACACCGCTGTGGACGCCGACGGGCGGTGGACCGAGGTGGCGATCGTGCAGACCGCCCCGGCGAGCCACCCGGTGCAGCGGCCGCACCGCATCGGGGTGGCCCACCACACCGCCGACGGCCCGGCGTACCGGTTCGAGGTCGACCTCGACCCCGACGCCGACGGCGGTCGCACGCCGCTGCCGGAGCTGGTCGGGCGGCCCGCCACCGGGCTCGTGCTGCCGAACGCCGGTGACCTGACGTTCGCCAAGATCCGCCTCGACCCGGCCTCGGTGGACGCGGTGCCGCTGCTGCTGCCGGGGCTCGACGACCCGCTGGCCCGGGCGCTGCTCTGGGCCGAGACGCTGGACGCGGTCACCGACGGGGAACGGCCGGCCGGCGCGCTCGCCGGGCTGATCGCGGCGGCGCTGCCCGCCGAGACCGAGGTGACGATCGTCGAGGACGTGCTGCTGCTCAGCCGCCGGCTGATCGACCGCTACCTCGGCCCGCTCGCCCGGGACGCGGCGCTGCTGCGGGTGGCGACAGCCTGCGGGGCGCTGCTCGACTCGGCGCCCGCTGGCGGCTCCCTGCAACTGGCGGCGGTGCGGGGTCTGATCGGCGCCACCACCGACACGGCCATGCTGACCGGCTGGCTCGCCGGCAAGGACGTGCCGCCGGGGCTCGCGGTCGACGCCGACCTGCGCTGGGCGGTGCTGCGCCGGCTCGTGGTGCTCGGCGCCGCCGGTGCGCCGGAGATCGACGCCGAGGCGGACGGCGACCGCAGCGCCACCGGCGCCGAGCAGGCCGCCGCGTGCCGGGCCGCGCTGCCCGACGCCGACGCGAAACGTGCCGCCTGGGAGATCGTCACCCGCAGCACCGAGCTGTCCAACCGGCTCGTCGAGGCGACCGCCGAGGGCTTCTGGCAGCCCGAGCAGGCCGAGCTGACCGCCGGGTACGTGGAGCGCTACTTCACCGACATGCCGGGGGCGGCGCGTCTGCGTACCGCGTGGGTGGCCGACGCGGTCACGGTGGCCGCGTACCCCCGCTACGCCGTGTCGCAACCCACCCGGGAGATGGCCGCGGCGCTGCTGGCCCGCGACGACCTCACGCCCGGCCTGCGGCGATGGGTGACCGACCTGGACGACGACATGCGCCGGGCGCTCGTGGCCCGGACGGCTGTGGCCGCCGCGTCGGCCTGACCGGGGCACGCCGGGCGGGCTGATCCGCCCGGCGTGGCCGACCCCGCCCGGGCCCGTCCGGCGCGCGGCCTACGATCGCTGGGTGGAGGAAGACATCCGGCGGGTCGGCATCATGGGCGGCACGTTCGACCCGATCCACCACGGGCACCTGGTGGCGGCGAGCGAGGTGGCCGACCGGTTCGGCCTGGACGAGGTCGTCTTCGTGCCGACCGGGCAACCGTGGCAGAAGGCGGAGGAAGCGGTCACCCCGGCCGAGGACCGCTACCTCATGACAGTGATCGCCACCGCCTCCAACCCGCGTTTCCAGGTGAGCCGGGTCGACATCGACCGGGGCGGTCCCACCTACACCGTCGACACGCTGCGCGACCTGCACGCCGAGTACGGCCCGAAGGCGCAGCTGTTCTTCATCACCGGCGCGGACGCCCTGGAGCGCATCCTCTCCTGGAAGGACCTGGACGAGGCGCTCGAACTGGCCCACTTCATCGGCGTGACCCGGCCCGGCTTCGAACTCACCGACAAGCACCTCCCGGCCGACTCGGTGAGCCTGGTGCAGGTGCCCGCGATGGCCATCTCCTCGACCGACTGCCGCGCGCGGGTCGCCCGGGGGGAGCCGGTGTGGTACCTGGTGCCCGACGGTGTGGTGCAGTACATCGCGAAACGGCGTCTCTACCAGCGATGATTCGCCCCCTTACATCCCGGTTCATGCCTGAAATCGACCAGAACTGACGAGTCGCCGCACCGCCGGGTGTGAGAGGCTTGGAGGGTCGCACGGTTGATCGAAGGAGAACGGTGACAGTTTCCGAACGCGCGCACGAGCTGGCGATGGCCGCCGCCCAGGCCGCGGCCGACAAGAAGGCACAGGACATCGTCATCATCGACGTGGGCGACCAGCTCGCGATCACCGACGCGTTCCTGCTGGCCGCCGCTCCGAACGAGCGTCAGGTGCTCGCCATCGTCGACGCCATCGAGGAGCGCCTGCTGGAGCTGCCGGAGAAGGCCAAGCCGGTGCGCCGCGAGGGCGAGCGGGGTGGCCGCTGGGTGCTGCTCGACTACGTCGACATCGTGGTCCACGTCCAGCACACCGAGGAGCGCGAGTTCTACGCGCTCGACCGGCTCTGGAAGGACTGCCCGCAGATCCCGTTCACCGATCGCGACCTGGCCGACTCGGCCGCCGGCACCGCTACCGCGGAATGACCCGCCTGATCATCTGGCGGCACGGCAACACCGACTGGAACGCCGCGAGCCGGGTCCAGGGTCAGACCGACGTGCCGCTCAACGACCTCGGCCGGGAGCAGGCCCGCGCCGCGGCGCCGGTGCTGGCCGCGCTGCGCCCGGACGCGATCGTCGCCAGCGACCTGCGCCGGGCCGCCGACACCGCCGCCGCGCTCGCGGCGCTGACCGGGCTGCCGGTCCGCTCCGACGCCCGGCTGCGCGAACGGCACTTCGGCCAGTGGCAGGGCCTCACCCTGACCGAGGTGGCCGAGCGGTTCCCCGACGAGTACGCCCGCTGGCGGGCCGGCGACCCCGACCCCGGCGCCGGCATCGAGCCCCTGGGCGACCTGGGCGCCCGACTCGGCGCCGGGTTCCAGGACGCGGCCGACCTCGCCACCGGCGGCACCGTCGTGGTGACCACCCACGGCGGCGGCGCCCGGCAGGGCGTCGGGCACCTGCTCGGCTGGGACCACACGGTGCTGCGCAGCCTCGGCTCGCTGGCGAACTGCCACTGGACCGAGCTGCGCCACAACGACGGCGTGGAGCGGCGCACCCGCCCGGGCTGGCACCTGCGCGCACACAACGTCGGCCTGATCACCCAGCCGGCGCTCACCGACGCGGTCTGACACCTCCGGCCCCGGCACGTCACAGCGCCATCGGCTAGCGTGCCGGTCATGCCCGTCGCGGTCGTCACCGACTCCACCGCCTACCTGCCCCCCGACCTGGTCCGCGCACGCGGGCTCACAGTCGTCCCGCTCACAGTCGTCCTCAACGGCGCAGAAGGGCTGGAGGGCGTCGAGACCTCCCCGGCCGACGCCACCCGCGCGCTGAGCGGCCGGCGGGTCTCGGTGAGCACGTCCCGGCCCGCGCCCGAACAGTTCGCGCAGGTCTACCGCGCGCTGCTCGCCGAGGGCGCCGACGGCGTGGTGTCGGTGCACCTGTCCGCCGAACTGTCCGGCACCGTCGAAGCCGCCCGGCTGGCCGCCGCCGAGGTCGGCGACGACCGCGTCACAGTCGTGGACAGCCGATCCACAGGCATGGGCCTCGGCTTCCCGGCGCTCGCCGCCGCCGCGGCCGCCGCGCGGGGCGCCGACCTGACCGGGGTACGCGACGCGGCGCTCGACGCGGTCGCCCGGACCACCATCTACTTCTACGTCGACACCCTGGAGTTCCTGCGCCGGGGCGGCCGGATCAACGCGGCCGAGGCGCTGCTCGGCACCGCCCTCTCGGTCAAGCCGATCATGCACATGCCGGACGGCGCGATCGTGGTCAAGGACAAGGTCCGTACCGCCAGCCGGGGCGTGGCACGCCTGGTCGACCTCGCAGTCGAGGCGGCAGGGGACGCCCCTGTGGACATCGCGGTGCACCACCTCGCCGCGCCGCAGCGGGCCGAGCAGTTGCTGGCGGCGCTGACCGAGCGGCTGGGCGACCGCCTGCGCGACACGTACGTCACCGAGGCCGGAGCCGTCGTCGCCGCCCACGCCGGACCTGGGCTGGCCTGCGTGGTGGTTCACCGCCGCACGCCCTAGGGTGGCCGGATGAGCCTGCTGTCGTACGTCGTCACCGGCGGCGGGCGCGGCGTCGGGCGGGCCGTCGTCGAACGGCTGGCCGCCGACGGTGGCACAGTGGTCGTGGTCGAGCGGGACACCGGCGCGCTGGACTGGCTGGCCCGGCATCCGCTCGCCGACCGGCTGCACGCCGTCACCGGGGACGCCGGCGACGAGACGGTCACCGGCCGGGCCGCCGACCGCGCCGAGGCGTACGCGCCGCTGGCCGGCTGGGTCAACAACGCCGCCGTCTTCCGCAACGCCGACCTGCACCGTGCGCCCGCGGGCGAGGTCGTCGACCTGATCGCGCTCAACCTGCGCCCCGCCGTGGCCGGGGCCGCCACCGCCGTACGCCGGTTCCTTGCGGCTGGGACCGGCGGCGCGATCGTCAACGTCTCCTCCCACCAGGCCCGCCGGGCGGTGCCGGGCGCCCTGCCGTACGCCACCGCGAAGGCCGCGCTGGAGGGGCTGACCCGGGCGCTCGCCGTCGACTACGCTCCCCGCGGAATCCGCGCCAACGCGGTCGCGCTCGGCTCCATCCACACCGAACGGCACGCCGCCTACCTCGCCGGACTCGACCCGGAGGAGGCGGCGCACGTCGACGCGGAGGTGGCCCGGCTGCACCCGGCCGGCCGGATCGGGCGTACCGACGAGGTGGCCGAGGTGGTCGCGTTCCTGCTCTCCGACCGCGCCTCGTTCGTCAACGGCGCGACGGTGCCGGTCGACGGGGGACGGGCGGTGCTCGGGCTGGACCCGGAGGCACGTTGACATGACCACGCCCGCCGCCGGCGATCCGTCACCCGGGCACACCTAGCAGAGCCGGGGCTTGATCGGGTGCCTGTCCACAGTGCCCGTGCTGTCCACAGGCGAGGACTCACCGGCCGATGCGGGGCGAGCCGTCGCCGTAGCGTCCCGAGCCGTGCCAGACGACGAGGAGACGACGGTACGGCGGCGGCTCGCCCGGCTGTTCGGGTTCACGGATGCCGCTGCTGTTCCGCCGATCCCCGCTGACCGCTTGGGCGAGTCGGGCAGGGCGGAGCGGTCCTCGCGGCGGCCGGGGCCGTCCCTGTCCGGGCCCGGCACCGTGTCCGGGTCCGGCAGCGTGTCCGGTCTCGGCCGCGTCTCCGGGCCCGGTCGCGTGTCCGGTCTCGGGGAAGCCGGGCCGGTCTTCGGGGCCGGTGCCGGTGCCGGGCCCGCCCTCGGCGTCCCCTGGCCCGATCTCCGAGCTCGGCCCGGGCCTGCTACGGACGAGATCGAGCCGGTTCCCGGCCTGCGCCCCGGCTTTCCAGAGCACGACAGCGGGCGGGAGCATTCGTTCGGGTCGGAGCCAGCCTCCGCCGATCCGGACGCCGACGGCATAGGCGACGCTCCGGCGACCGAGCGTGGGCTCGCGTCGCGGCTGCCCGGCCCCGGGGCGTTCGATCCCGGCCGCCGGGGCGTACGCGCGCTCGCGGCGGTGGCCGCAGTGGTGGTCGTGGTGGCTGCCGTCTGGGCGTGGCGCGCGCGTCCCAGCGCCGAGCCCGTCCAGCCGGTCGCGGCGTCCTCCGAGGCGCCGGTGAGTGCCACGACCGGCGCGGTGCCCGGAGCGCCGATGTCGGCGGGCTCACCCGGTCAGGTGGTCGTCGCGCTCGCCGGCAAGGTCCGGCGTCCCGGCCTCGTCCGCCTCCCGGCCGGCGCGCGGGTGGCCGACGCGATCGAGGCGGCGGGCGGCGCGCTGCCCGGCGTCGACGTGGCGCTGCTCAATCCCGCCCGCAAGGTCACGGACGGGGAGCTGATCCTGGTCGGCGTCACCGCCCCACCCGGGCAGGCCGCACCCGGCCCGGCGGCGGGCGGCGGTGCGCCGGGCGGCTCGGCGGCACCCGCCGGCCCGGTCAACCTCAACACCGCGACGCTGGCCCAGCTCGACGCGCTACCGGGCGTCGGCCCGGTGCTCGCCCAGCGGATCCTCGACCACCGGGACCGCAACGGCGGGTTCCGGTCCGTATCCGACCTGCGGCAGGTCGACGGCATCGGCGACGCCCGGTACGAGCAGCTCAAGGAACTGGTGACGGTGTGACCGCCCGTCGCGGACCGCGCCGGGCACCGGATCGCCCCGGCCTCGCCGGTGAGAGCGTCCCGAATCGAGTGGGTGCTGCGGCGATCGGCGCGGAGCGGGTGTTGCCCGGCGCTGCGGCGGGTGGTGAGCGTGGCCCGGGCGCTTCCGCAGCCTCCGGCACCACCGACGGTAAGGCGCCGGACCGCGACGTGCCCGACCTGCGGCTGGCCGGACTGGCGGTGGCTGCGTGGCTCGCCGCGTTGGCCGGGCTGCACCTGAGTGTCCGGTCGACCGTGTGGGTGGCCGCTGTCGCCACCGCGCTGGCTCTGCTCACGGGCCTGCACCTGGGCGGCGTGCTGGGGCGGCCGAGCGCGACTGCCCGCCGCTACGGCTGGATCGCGGTCGCCGTACTGCTCGGTGTGCTCTGCGGCGCGGCAGCCACCGGCGCGCGGGTCGCGGTCCGCGACGCCGCCCCGATCCGCGCGCTCGTCACCGACCGTGCCCCGGTCACCGCCGAGCTGGTGCTGCGCGACGATCCCCGCCCGGTACGCGGCGCGCCCGGCCGCCCGCCGATGCTGCTGGTCCGCGTGGATCTGATCCGGCTCACCGGACCCGACGGCGTCCGGGTCACCGGCCCCGTACGCGCGCTGGTGCTCGCCACCGACCCGGCCTGGCGTCCACTGCTCCCCGGGCAGCGGGTCACCAGCCGGGGGAGGCTGGCCGCCCCGCGCGGCGGCGACCTGACCGCCGCCGTGCTCTCCACCGCCGACCCGCCCACGCTGCGCGGCGACGCATCGTGGCCGCAACGAGCGGCAGGGGTGCTGCGGGCCGGGCTGCAACGGGCCTGCGAGCCGCTGCCCGACGCGCCGGGCGGGCTGCTGCCGGGTCTGGTGGTAGGGGACACCAGCCGGCTGCTGCCGGAGGTGGAGGAGGACTTCCGGGCCACCGGGATGACGCATCTCAACGCGGTGTCCGGCTCCAACGTGGCGATCGTCGTCGGAGCGGTGCTGCTGCTGGCCCGCTGGGCGCGCGCCGGCCCGCGTACCGCCGCCGTGCTCTGCGTCCTCGCGCTCGTCGGGTTCGTCATCCTGGTGCGGCCCTCACCGAGCGTGGTACGTGCCGCCGCGATGGGCGCGATCGGGCTCGCCGCGCTCGCCGCCGGGCGGTCCCGGTCGACGCTGCCTGCGCTCGCCACCGCTGTCACCGGGCTGGTCCTGTACGACCCCGACCTCGCGGGCGACCCGGGTTTCGCGTTGTCGGTCTGCGCCACCGGGGGACTGCTGCTGTTCGCGCCGGGATGGCGGGACGCGTTGCGGCGCCGGGGCGTACCGGCCGGGCTCGCCGAGGCGCTCGCGGTGCCTGCCGCCGCGCAACTGGCCTGCGGCCCGGTGATCGCTGGACTGTCCGCGACGGTGAGCCTGGTGGCGGTACCGGCGAACCTGCTCGCGGTGCCGGCCGTCGCGCCGGCCACCGTACTCGGCGTGCTGGCGGCGGTGCTGTCGCCGCTGTGGCCGGGCGGCGCGGAGTTCCTCGCCTGGCTGGCGAGCTGGCCGGCGCGCTGGCTGGTGGCGGTGGCCGCGTACGGCGCGGACCTGCCGGCCGGGAACCTACCGTGGGCGGGTGGGGTGGCAGGGGCCCTGCTGCTGGCGGCGGTGAGCGTGGCGCTGCTGCTCGCCTTCCGGCGACGCCGGGCGCGGCGGCTGATCGCTGTCGTCGTGGTGGCGGTGGTGCTTGGCGCGGTACCGGTGCGGCTGCTCGCCTCCGGCTGGCCGCCGCGCGGCTGGGTGGTGGTGGCGTGCGCGGTGGGGCAGGGGGACGCGGTGGTGCTGCCGGTCGCCGCCGGCCGGGCCGTGGTGGTGGACGCCGGCCCGGAGCCGTCCGGCGTGGACGCCTGCCTGCGCCGCCTGCGCGTACGCGAGGTGCCGTTGCTGGTGGTCAGCCACTTCCACGTCGACCACGTCGGCGGCGTGGCCGGGGTGTTCCGGGGCCGGCGGGTGGGCGCGGTGGTGGGTCCGTCCTGGTCCGAGCCACCCTACGGCGCTGCCCAGGTACGCGAGGCGGCCCGCCGGGCCGGTGCGTCGCTCGCTGCGGTGCAGGCGGGCTGGCGGTGGCGGGCGGGCGCGGTGGACCTGGTCGCGGTCGGGCCGCCGTACCCGCTGCGGGGCAGCCGGTCGGATCCGAACAACAACTCGCTGGTTCTGGCCGCCACCGTGGGCGGGGTACGGATCCTGCTCACCGGTGACGCCGAGACGGAGGAGCAGCGGGCGATGCTGGAGACCACACCGGCCGCCGCGATCCGGGCCGACGTGCTGAAGGTCGCCCACCACGGGTCGGCGTACCAGGCGCCGGAGTTCCTGGCCGCGGTACGCCCGGCGGTGGCTCTCGTGTGCGTGGGCGTCGACAACGACTACGGGCACCCTAACGCCGGGCTGCTGGACCGGCTGACCCGGGGCGGTGCGCGGGTGCTGCGTACCGACACCGACGGGGACGTCGCGGCGGTCCAGGCGGGTGGCGGTCTCGCGGTGGTGAGGCGCGGCGCCGAGTCGGGAGCGCCACGCTGAACCGGGGGGATCTTGTTGCGGTAGATGGGGAATCAAGTCAAATGTCTGGATTTGCGCTGTGTGCGGGCTGCGCCGTCACAGTCCCCGATGAGCAGGCCCGGCCGGGTTGGAGGGCGTGCGAGTATGGGCGACGTGACCCCCGCCGACCTGCCTCCTATTGTGCTCGTCCTCGGCGACGAGGAGCTGCTCGCCACGCGAGCGGTCACCGAAGCCGTCGCCCGGGCCCGCGAGGTCGACCCCGACGTGGACGTGCGGGAATACCAGGCCGGGACGCTCACCGTCGGCGAGATCGCCGAGATGCTCAGCCCGTCGCTGTTCGGCGGTCGCCGGGTGCTCGTGCTCCGCTCCGGCCAGGACGCCCGCAAGGACCTGTCCACCGCGCTGCTGGCGTACGCGAAGAATCCCGACCCGGACGTCCAGCTCGTGGTGCTGCACCTGGGCGGGGCCAAGGGCAAGGCGTTCGCCGACGGTCTGCGGGCGGCGGGCGCCACTGTGGTGCCGGCGGTGAAGCTCAAGGGTGACCGCGAGCGGGCCGCCTTCGTGCGGGACGAGATCCGCCGCATCGGCGGCAAGTGCACGCCCGACGCGGCCGACGCCCTGGTCGCGGCCGTCGGGAACGACATGCGTGAGCTGGCCGCCGCCTGCTCGCAGCTGGTCGCCGACACCGACGGGCGGATCGGCGCTGACACTGTCGCCCGCTACTACCGGGGACGGGCCGAGGTGACAGGCTTCACCGTCGCCGACGCGACGATGGTCGGTGACGTGCCGGGCGCGCTGGAGGCGCTGCGGTGGGCGCTGCACGTCGGCGTGGACCCGGTGCCGATCGCCGATGCGCTGGCCGACGGCGTACGGACCGTCGCCCGGGTCGCCGCCGCCGGCCGGGGCAGCGCGTTCCAGCTGGCCAAGACGCTCGGCATGCCGGCCTGGAAGATCGAGAAGGCCCAGGTACGCGCCCGGGGCTGGACGCCGGAGGGCCTGGTCGAGGCGATGCGGGTGGCAGCCGAGTGCAACGCGGCGGTCAAGGGCGGCGCCGACGACCGGGCGTACGCGCTGGAGCGGGCCGTGTTCTCGGTGGCCGCGGCCCGGCAGGGCGGCGCCCGGTGACCCGAGCGTGGTCGACGGTGGCCACGGACGAGGAGCGGTACCGTCCGCTCTACGCCCGGGTGCTGGGACTGCGCTTCGTCAACCCGGGTGGGGTGCTCTGCTTCCTCTTCTTCGAGGGCGCGGTGGCGCTGGCCGTGCTGCTCGCGCTCGCCGAACTGGTGAGCTGGTGGGCGGTGCTGGTGCTGCCGATCGCGGTGGCGGCGATGGTCAAGCTCAACGACGTGGTGGCCGAGATGGTCGTCCGCACCGCCGCGCAGGTGCCCGAGCAGGAACGGGACCGCTTCCGCCGCCAGATGGAGCCGGTGATCGGGCGAGCCCGGGTGCCCACGAGCGCCCGCGCACTCCCGGGCGGCGCGGCGAGCGTCGGGTCGCTGCCGCGCGGCGCGGTGCCGGCGAGCGCCCGCGCGTGGCCGGGCGGCGCGACCACAGACTCCCGGGGCGTCCGCTACCACCACCCGCAGCGCGCGACATTCGACCACCCGAACGAGCAGTAGCGGCCCCCCGCGCCGCGCCCTCCCGACGCCCGCGTTGCGCCCTCCGGAGGACGCCCGGCGCTGGGCCTCCCGACACCGCGCCCCGCGCTCTCCCGGATGCCTCGCGTCGCGCCTTGCCCCGCAAGGGTGCAGCTCCCGCACCTCGTCGCCCGACACCGCGCACCGCGCCCTCCGGACGCCCCGTGCTGTCCCGCCGGAGCGACCGACCGCCGAAGACACCGCCGGCCGCGATCACGTTGCAGATCTTGGTAGGAAATGGCCCCCAGAGGGGCCGAAATCGTCCAAGATCTCCGCGCTCGCCGACGCGCGCAGCGCTACGCGAGCCGCTGCGGGAGAGTGCGGACAGGCGGAAGCCCCGTGGGCTCGTGGCCCCGGGGCTTCCGGTGAAATCTGTAGCGCTGGTCAGGCAGAGAACGAGGCGACGCGCTTGGCGATCGCCGACTTCCGGTTGGCCGCCTGGTTCGAGTGGATGACACCCTTGCTGGCAGCCTTGTCCAGCTTGCGGGTGGCCTCACGCATGAGCACGGTGGCCTTCTCGGTGTCGCCCGCCTCGGCAGCCTCGTGGAACTTCCGGATGGCGGTCTTCAGCGACGACTTGACCGACTTGTTACGCAGCCGGCGCTTCTCGTTCTGCCGGTTGCGCTTGATCTGGGACTTGATGTTCGCCACGCGACAGCCTCGTCTTGATAGCTCGGGTTGGTCTGCTTGCGCGCACGACGAGCATGCGTCATCGCCGCGCGAAAAGCCAGGCTACCAGGTCGGCCCCGGACGAGCCAAAACGCCTCCGCCCAGCCTGGTCGAGCGGCGCGCCACGTCGGGGAGGTGGTGGGGTCAAGGCCCGTGGGATGCCACCACCTCGCCGAACTGGTGTGGATCAAGGGGCAGGGGTGGGGCGTGCCCAGGACCAGCCCCGGCGCTCGGCCAGCCAGCCGAGCGCCTGCTCCCCGCTCCAGCGCTGGTGGGCGCGCAGGTGCGGGGAGGCGGTGGACGGTCCGGCGGCGGCGCCGGTGAGAAAGTAGCCGGCCAGCGCGGCGAGCGTCACGTCCAGCGCATCAGCGGGCGCACCTGCCGTCGCCGGGTGGCCGGCGAACGCGGCGTCCGCGTCCAGGCCGCCGGCGTACGCGGTGAGCAGCAGCCCGGCCAGGTCGAACCAGGCCGGCCCGTGGCAGAGCCAGGGCCAGTCGCACAGCCACGCCCGCCCGTCGGAGTCGATCAGGAGGTTGTCCACCCGCAGGTCGCCGTGGGCCAGTCCGGGGGCGGCGTCGGCGTACCCGGGCAGGCGCGACTCCAGCGCGACCAGCTCGGCCAGCGGGGCGCCGGCGGCCTGCTCGGGCAACGGCTCGCGCCGGGCGGCCACCTCGCCCCACCAGAGGATGTCGTCGCGGGCCAGGTCCGCGAGGCGGGGGAGCCGGAGCGCGGCCAGCTCCGCGGGCGGTTCGGCGAGCGCGGCGGCCACCTGGGCGTACGTGGCGAGGGCGGCGTCCAGCTCGGCCGGCGCCCAGGGCAGCCGGGGGGTGTGACCGTCGATCGCGTCGAGCGCGAGTGCGTACCAGCCGGACTCGGTGAGCGCCCAGCGCGGCCGGGGCACCGGCAGACCGGCCGGGAGCCGGGCCAGGATCGCCGCCTCGTGGGCGTACCAGTCGACCAAGTGCCGCTGCCCGTCGAGTGCCGCTGCCTTGACGAACACGCTCTCCCCGGCAGGGCCGGTCAGCACGGCGGCGAAGCCGCTGGTGAACCCGCCGCCTGCCACCCGGACCGCCGCCGGCGGGCCGCCGATCCGGGCAGCCAGCGCGTCCCGCAGCCCGGCCGGCAGGTCGGCCCAGCCGGGCCGTACGGCTGTCGACCCGTACGGAACGGGTGGTAGGGAGATCGCGCGCACCGCACCATGCTGCCGCACCGCCGCACCGCCGCACGTCGCACCGGCACGTCGGTGGGCTCTGCCAGACTGCCCACCATGAGGACCGACGAGTTCTGGCAGTTGATCGACGAGGCCCGCGCCGGCGCCGGGGGAGAGCCCGACGCGGTCGCCGCCCGGGCGGTCGCGCTGCTGGCCGAGTGCGACCCGGAGGAGATCGTCGGATACGCCCACCACCAGCGGCGGGTGCTCGCCGCCTCCTACAAGGTCGACCTGTGGGGCGCGGCCTACCTGATCAACGGGGGCGCCTCGGACGACGGCTTCGAGTACTTCCGGGGCTGGCTGATGACCCAGGGCCGGGCGGTGTTCGCGCGGGCGGTCGGCGACCCGGACGCGCTGGCCGAGCTGCCGCAGGTCCGGGCCGCCGCGCTCAGCGGCGAGGAGTTCGAGTGCGAGCAGATGCTGGCGGTGCCGTGGGACGCGTACCGGAAGGCCACCGCGTCCGACCTGCCGGCCGAGCGTGACCCGGTCCCGGTGCCCGATCTGAACGACTTCTGGGACTTCGACGACGAGGAGGAGGCCCGCCGCCGCCTGCCGAGGCTGGCCGCACTCTTCGTCGAGCCACCCGCGGAATAGTCGAGCCACCCCTGGAATAGCGGTGGAGTGAAGGGGGAGCCCGGGCGCGCCCCGGGCGACGTGGGACCATGGAGGGGGCCGGCGGCGCGCCGGCCCGCTCACGTCAGCCGACCAGAACGGACCGCTGTGCCACCGACGCTCGATCCCGGCGCGAACGCTCCTGGTGCCACCGACCCGGCGCGCATCCGGAACTTCTGCATCATCGCCCACATCGACCACGGGAAGTCGACCCTGGCCGACCGGATGTTGCAGCTCACCGGTGTGGTCGACCCGCGGCAGATGCGCGCCCAGTACCTGGACCGGATGGACATCGAGCGCGAGCGCGGCATCACCATCAAGAGCCAGGCCGTGCGGATGCCGTGGACGATCCGCGAGGGCGACCGGGCCGGTGAGACCGCCGTGCTCAACATGATCGACACCCCGGGCCACGTGGACTTCACCTACGAGGTGTCCCGTTCGCTCGCCGCCTGCGAGGGCGCGATCCTGCTCGTCGACGCCGCGCAGGGCATCGAGGCGCAGACGCTGGCAAACCTATACCTGGCGCTCGAGAACGACCTGCACATCATCCCGGTGCTCAACAAGATCGACCTGCCGGCCGCCCAGCCGGAGAAGTACGCCGAGGAGCTGGCCCACCTGATCGGCGGTGACCCGGCGGACTGCATCAGGGTCTCCGGCAAGACCGGCGAGGGCGTGCCCTACCTGCTGGACGAGATCGTCAGGCAGTTCGTGCCGCCGGTCGGCGAGGCCGAGTCGCCGGCCCGCGCGATGATCTTCGACTCGGTGTACGACGTCTACCGGGGCGTGGTCACGTACGTCCGGGTGATCGACGGCCGGATCTCCGCCCGGGACCGGATCAAGATGATGTCCACCGGCGCCGTCCACGAGCTGCTGGAGATCGGCGTCATCTCGCCCGAGATGGTCAAGGCCGACGCGCTCGGTGTCGGCGAGGTGGGCTACCTGATCACCGGCGTGAAGGACGTGCGCCAGTCCCGGGTCGGTGACACGGTCACCATCAACAACAACCCGGCCAAGGAGGCCCTCGGCGGTTACAAGGACCCGAAGCCGATGGTCTACTCGGGGCTCTACCCGATCGACGGCTCGGACTACCCGAACCTGCGTGAGGCGCTGGACAAGCTCAAGCTCAACGACGCCGCGCTGGTCTACGAGCCGGAGACCTCCGGCGCACTGGGCTTCGGTTTCCGCTGCGGCTTCCTCGGCCTGCTGCACCTGGAGATCATCCGGGAGCGGCTGGAGCGGGAGTTCAACCTCGACCTGATCTCCACCGCGCCGAACGTGGTCTACCGGGCCATCCAGGAGGACGGCGAGGAGATCGTGGTCACCAACCCGAGCGAGTACCCGACCGGCAAGATCGCCGAGGTGTACGAGCCGACGGTGCGGGCCACGGTGCTGACGCCGAACGACTACGTCGGCGCGGTGATGGAGCTGTGCCAGGGTCGCCGGGGCAGCCTGCTCGGCATGGACTACCTCTCCGCCGACCGGGTGGAGCTGCGCTACACGCTGCCGCTGGCCGAGATCATCTTCGACTTCTTCGACCAGCTCAAGAGCCGCACCAAGGGTTACGCCTCGCTCGACTACGAGCCCTCCGGCGAGCAGGCGTCCGACCTGGTGAAGGTCGACATCCTGCTGCACGGTGAGCCGGTCGACGCGTTCAGCGCGATCGTGCACAAGGACAAGGCGTACACGTACGGCACGACGATCGCGGCGAAGCTGCGCACGCTGATCCCGCGCCAGCAGTTCGAGGTGCCCATCCAGGCGGCCATCGGCAGCCGGGTGATCGCCCGGGAGACCATCCGCGCGATCCGCAAGGACGTGCTCGCCAAGTGCTACGGCGGTGACATCAGCCGGAAGCGCAAGCTGCTGGAGAAGCAGAAGGAGGGCAAGAAGCGGATGAAGATGGTGGGCCGGGTGGAGGTCCCTCAGGAGGCGTTCATCGCGGCGCTCTCGTCCGACTCCGGCGACGGCAAGCCCGCCGGCAAGAAGTAGCCGCCAGAGCCCACGAACCGGCCGGCGTCCCCTCGCAGGGGCGCCGGCCGTTCGCGTACCCAGGAAATTTTCAGCTGCTGGCAGCGCTCCCACCTGCGGGTTCGTTCCGGCCGGGGGAGTGGCGGCCGATGCCGCCGGTTTCGGTTTTCGATGCGTCGGGCACTTAGCGGGCACGACAGCAAACGCACAGAACGTGCGAAATCGCTTTAGGAGGACCGACCGTGGAGTTCACCGTCTGGGGCATCATCACCGCGCTCGTCGTGGGTCTGATCGTCGGCGCGCTGGGCCGGCTGGTCGTGCCGGGCCGGCAGAACATGCCGATGTGGCTGCACATGGTGATCGGTGTCGGCGCGGCGCTGCTGGGCACCGTCCTGGCCCGCGCGCTCGGCATCGCCACGCAGACCGCCGGCATCGACTGGGCCGAGCTGGCCGTGCAGGTCGTGCTCGCCGCCATCGCCGTGGCCCTGGTGGCCGGCGTCGGCCGCCGCCGCAGCGTCTCGCGTTACTGATCGACGCACCACGCGCCTCGACGGGCGCCCGGCCTCACCGGCCGGGCGCCCGTCGGCGTATTCGGGGCATTGAACCCCGTCGGTGTGCCGGGACCGCCCGCCGCGCCGGGTTTCGGGGAGAAGCAGCAGGTCAGGGTACGTCTGCACAATTCGTCATCGGAGTCGGTTTGGATTTCCGGGCGGTCGGGAACTTAGCGATCACGACAGTGAACACACAAAAACGTGTGACCGGATCTTAAGGAGGAGGGCGACCATGGAGCTCACCGTTTGGGGCATCATCACCGCGCTGGTCGTTGGTCTGATCGTCGGCGCGCTGGGCCGGCTGGTCGTGCCGGGCCGTCAGAACATGCCGATCTGGCTGCACATGCTGATCGGTGTCGGCGCCGCGCTTCTGGGCACGATCGTGGCCCGGGCCTCCGGCTTCGCCGAGACCGCCGGTATCGACTGGCGCGAGCTGATGCTGCAGGTGCTCTTCGCCGCGATCGGCGTGGCCCTGGTGGCCGGCGTCGGCCGTCGCCGCGGCGTCTCGCGCTACTGACCCCGCACCACGCGCCTCGACGGGCGCCCGGCCTCACCGGCCGGGCGCCCGTCGGCGTATGTGAGCCCTGAACTGCCCGGACGGCATCGATGTCGGCCGGGCCTCCGGCTGCGATACGGTCGCCTGTGCCCTCCGTCACGAACACCCCCTGTTGTAAAGGAAATTTTCCTACTAAGGTGCGGCGGAGAAGGTTAGTGCCAAACGGCCCTGAGGGAGATATGGCGTGAACAGGTGGAAGCGGCTGGCTCCGGTCACCGCCATCGTGGCGTCGGCCGCGTTGGTGCTGACCGCATGCGGTGGCTCCGGCGACGACGACAAGGCCGCCGACAACAGCAAGCTCACTGTGTGGATGATGGGTGAGGGCGGCGACGCCCAGACCAAGTTCCTCGACAGCGTCGAGGCGGAGTTCAAGAAGAAGCACCCCGAGACCGACGTCGTGGTGCAGTACATCCCCTGGCTCGAGGCGCCGAAGAAGTTCCAGGCCGCGCTCGCCGGTGGGGAGGGCCCGGACGTCACCGAGCTGGGCAACACCGAGACCCAGGGCTGGGCCGCGCAGGAGGCCCTGGCCGACGTCTCGGACAAGTTCAACGGCTGGTCCGAGGGCAAGGACATCCTGCCCGACCTGGTCAAGAACGCCCAGCTCGACGGCAAGCAGTACGGCGTGCCGTGGTACGCCGGCGTCCGCGCCGTCTACTACCGCACCGACTGGTTCGCCGAGGCGGGCGTGAAGACGCCGACGAACTGGGACGAGATGGTCGCCGCCGCGAAGGCCGTGCAGGCCAAGAAGCCGGGCACCTACGGCATCGCCCTGCCCGGCAACTCCGAGCTGCCGTTCTACTCCTTCCTCTGGGGTGCCGGCGGGGAGATCGCGACCAAGGAGGGCGACAGCTGGAAGTCCGGCTACAACACCCCCGAGGCGCAGAAGGCGGTCAAGTTCTGGACCGACCTGGTGACAGTGCACAAGGTCGCCCCGCCTGCCGCCGCCGGGTGGAACGAGGTCGACGCCCGTACCCAGTTCGCCACCGGCAAGGCCGCCATGGCGTTCGCCGGTAGCTGGCAGGGCGGCGCGATGAAGAAGGACAACCCCGACATCGAGAAGGTCTGGGGCACGTTCCCGATCCCCGGCCCGGACGGCAAGCCCGCCCCGGCGTTCGCCGGCGGCTCCGACATCGCCATCTGGAAGGACAGCGAGCGGCAGGCGCTGGCCTGGGACTACATGACCGTGCTGCTGAGCAAGCAGAAGGACAAGGAGTTCGCCAGCAGCCTCGGCTTCTTCCCGGTCTACCAGGATCTGGTGAGCAGCGGCGACTACGCCAGTGACAAGGTGATGGCCGCGTTCGCCACCGCCATCCAGAACACCAAGCTGACCCCGCTCACCCCGAAGTGGGTCGAGGTCAGCCGGACCAAGACGGTGACCCAGGCGATGAACAGCTCGGTCATCAAGGGCCAGAAGACGGTCGAGAAGGCCACCGCCGACGCGGCCACCGAGATGGAAAGCATCCTCAACGCCAAGTGACCACGCTGACCGAGGCCACCGGCGAGGCCGCCGCGCGGGAGACCCCCGCGCGGCGGCGCCGTCGCCGGGTGGACCACCTTCCGTACCTGCTCCTCCTGCCCTGCCTGGCGATCATCGCCGTGCTGCTGCTCTGGCCGCTCGGCCAGGTCGTGTGGATGTCCTTCCACAAGCTGGACAGCGTCCGGCAGCTGCGCGGCGACCGCGAGTGGCCGTGGGTCGGCCTGGCCAACTACGCGCAGATCCTCGGCGACCCGTTCTTCCGTACGGTGCTGCGCAACACGGTGCTGTTCGCGCTCGCCAACGTGGCGCTCACGATGATCCTCGGCACGCTGGTCGGGCTGCTGCTCAACCGCCTGGGCAAGAAGATGGCCACGTTCGTGGCGAGCTGCGTGATGCTCGCCTGGGCCACCCCGGCGCTGACCGGCACCATCGTCTGGAAGTGGATCTTCGACGACACGAGCGGCCTGGTCACCTGGCTGTTCAACAAGCTCCCGGACGGGCTCTCGACGGCGCTGTTCGGGCGCAGCGACTGGACCGGGTACGGCTGGTTCAACGACCCGCTGCTGTTCTTCGCCATCCTGACGCTCGTGGTGGTCTGGCACTCGTTCCCGTTCATCGCGGTGAGCGTCCTGGCCGGGCTCAAGAGCGTGCCGACGGAGTTGCAGGAGGCGGCCCGGGTCGACGGCGCCGGGCCGTGGAAGGTCTTCTGGTCGGTGACGTTCCCGGTCCTGCGGCCGGTCTTCGGCATCCTCGTGGTGCTCTCCACGATCTGGGACTTCAAGGTCTTCACCCAGCAGTTCGTGCTGGCCGGCGGCACCCAGGACCGGTCCACGTTCATGCTGTCGATCTACTCGTACGCGGAGGCGTTCTCACCACCGCCCAAGTACGGCCTCGGCTCGGCCATCGCGGTCATCCTCACCGTGATCCTGCTCGTGGTGACCGCCCTGTACGTCCGCATGGTGCTGCGGCAGGAGGACGAATGATGAAGAAGATCGCCCTCAACGGCGCGGGCCTGCTGGTCGCGCTCTTCGCCGCGTTCCCGGTCTACTGGATGGTGGCGACCTCGCTGAAGCCCAACCGGGAGATCTTCTCGTCCACCCCCCGGCCGGTGCCGGCGGAGCCGACGCTGGAGCACTACCGGGAGATCCTCACCGGCAACCTGATCCCGGGCGTCACGTTCGCCGACTTCTTCCTCAACAGCGCCCTCGTCGCGCTGGCGACGGTGCTGCTGAGCGGGCTGGTCGCGCTGCTCGCCGCGACCGCTGTGGCCCGGTTCCGGTTCAAGCTGCGCACCACGTTCCTGATCATGCTGCTGGTGGTGCAGATGATCCCGCTGGAGGCGCTGGTCATCCCGCTGTTCCTGATGATCCAGCGGCTCGGCCTCTACAACACGCTGCCCAGCCTGATCCTCACGTACCTCGGCTTCTCGCTGCCGTTCGCGGTCTGGATGCTGCGCGGCTTCGTCGCCGCGGTGCCGAAGGAACTGGAGGAGGCCGCCGCCATCGACGGCGCCAGCCGGGCCCAGACGTTCCGCAAGGTGCTGTTCCCGCTCGTCGCGCCCGGCCTGGTCGCCACCAGCATCTTCTCGTTCATCACCGCGTGGAACGAGCTGATCTTCGCGCTGACCTTCATCAACGACCAGCAGAAGTACACGCTGCCGGTGGCCATGACGTTCTTCTTCGGCCGGGACGACACCGCCTGGGGCTCGGTGATGGCGGCGTCCACGCTGTTCACCCTGCCGGTGATCGTCTTCTTCCTGCTGGTGCAGCGCCGGATGGTCTCCGGCCTCGTCGCGGGAGCCGTGAAGGGCTGACCCGGCGGGCCGGTCAGGCCGCGGCGAACACCTCGGCCCGCACCTCGGTGGCCGGGTCGCCCTTCACCCGGGCCCAGGAGCCCTGCGCGGCGGTCCACTCCAGGTTGCCGAAGCGGACCTTCTTCACGCCGTGATCGTCGGCGTGCGAGACCAGCCAGTGCGCGTACCGCCAGCCGTTGCGGTCGTCGCCCGCCGGCACGGTGAGCGCGGTCAGGTCCGTCGCAGTGGCCAGCCGGGGCAGCCCCCAGTCCAGCGACAGGCTCTCCAGCACGGCGCTGGCGGCAGCCGGCCCGCGCATCGTCGGCGGCGAGCTGACCGTGCAGGCCACCGCGCCGGTCGCGTGGCCGAGCAACGCGCGGGTGAGGACCTCCGACTCGTCCGCCCACTTCTGGTACGCCTCGGGGAACGCCGACCGCTGCACCCGCTGGGCGGCGTCGGTGATCCGCATCCGCTCCCAGCCCTTGACCTTCTTCAGCGCGGCGTAGAACTTGTTCGCCGCGTACCGCGGGTCCTGGATCTCCTCCGGGCTGCCCCAGCCCTGGCTCGGGCGCTGCTGGAACAGACCGAGCGAGTCGCGGTCGCCGTGGGCGATGTTGCGCAGGTGCGACTCCTGGTAGGCGGTCGCCAGCGCCACCACCACCGCCCGCTCGGGCATCCGGCGCTGCATCCCGATGGCCGCGATGGTGGCCGCGTTCGCCATCTGGTCGGCGCCGAGCACCACCTCGCCGTCGGCCTTCACGGTGCAGGTCCGGCTGGCCAGGGGGAGCCGCAGGTGCTCGCCGAACTGCTTGGTCACGACGTAGACCGCGAGCAGTGCCAGCACGCACACCGCCACCCCAGATGCCACGATCGCCGCTCGCGTCCGCACCCGCACCCCCTGTCCCGACAGTCCGACAAGCGTACGTCCCACCCGCCACGGCGGGTCTCGGCCGACCGGCGGGCCCCACCTCGGCCGCAATGGGGCTCCCGCGGGGCCCGCCGCGAACCTCAGTCTCCGGCGGGCACCCAGGCGGCGGGACGCTTCTCCCGGAACGCCATGACGCCCTCGCGTCCCTCGTCGGAGAGGAAGTACCCGGTCGACAGGGCGGCCAACTCGGCGATCTCGGCCCGCAGGTCGGGACCGGCGGGCCGGCGCAGCAGCTCCTTCGCCCCGGCCAGCGCCCCCGGGGCGCCCTTCACCAGCGAGGCGCAGTAGCGCTCGACGGCGGCGTCCAGCTCGTCGGCCGGCACCGCTGCGGTGACCAGGCCGATCTCGGCGGCGCGGCGGCCGTCGAACGTGTCGCCGGTCAGGTACAGCTCGGCGGCGGCCCGCTGGCCCAGCCGGGGCAGCACGGTCGCCGAGATCACCGCCGGGATCACGCCGATCCGCACCTCGGTGAACGCGAACGTCGCCTCCTGCGCGCAGACCGCCAGGTCGGCGGCGGCGATCAGGCCCAGCCCGCCGGCCCGGGCCGGCCCGGCCACCTTCGCCACCACCGGCTTCGGGCACTCCCGCACCGCCACCAGCACGTCGCCGAGCATCCCGGCGGGCACCGTGCCGCTGGCGTACGCGGCGGCTGTCTCCTTCAGGTCGGCGCCGGAGCAGAAGACCGGGCCGGTGTGGTCGAGCACGATCGCGCGTACCGCGTCGTCGGCGACCGCGTCGGCCAGCCCGGCCAGCAGCTGGGTCATCAGGGGCGTCGAGAGCGCGTTGCGATTGTGCGGGCTGTCCAGGGTGAGGGTGGTCACCCCACGGGCCGTGGCGACTCGCACGAGAGCGTCCGGAGAGGTCATGCCGGGCACACTAGTGGCCATGCCCGGCGTCCTTCCAGAAGGCGAACCCGTCCCGCGCGACGGATCGCTGCCCGCCACCGCCCGTCGCGCCGTCGGCGCGCGCGGCTTCGGCGTGTACGTCCACGTCCCGTTCTGCGCCAGCCGGTGCGGTTACTGCGACTTCAACACGTACACCGCCTCGGAGCTGGGCGGCGGGGCGAGCCGGGAGACGTACGCCGACTCGGTGCTGGCCGAACTGGCGCTGGCCGCCCGGGTGCTGGGCGACTCGCCGCCACCCCGGGTCGACACGGTCTTCGTCGGCGGCGGCACGCCCACCCTGCTGCCCGCCGACGACCTGGCCCGGATCCTCGACGGCATCGACCGCGTCTGGGGGCTGGCCGCCGACGCCGAGGTGACCACCGAGGCCAACCCCGAGTCGGTGAGCCCGGAGTCGCTCAAGACGCTGCGGGCCGCCGGGTACACCCGGATCTCGCTCGGCATGCAGTCCGCCGCGCCGGGGGTGCTCGCGGTGCTGGACCGGCGGCACAGCGCGGGCCGGGCCACCGCCGCCGCGCTGGAGGCGCGCGACGCCGGGTTCGAGCACGTGAACCTGGACCTGATCTACGGCACGCCGGGCGAGACCGCAGACGACTTCGCCGCCTCGCTGGCCCAGGTGGTCGACGCGGGCGTGGACCACGTCAGCGCGTACGCCCTGATCGTGGAGGACGGCACCCGGCTGGCCGCGCGGATGCGCCGCGGCGAGCTGCCGTACCCCTCCGACGACGTGGCGGCGGACCGCTACCTGGCTGCGGAGGCCGCGCTCGGCGAGGCCGGCTTCTCCTGGTACGAGGTGTCGAACTGGGCCCGGTCGGCGGCGGCGGCGTGCCGGCACAACCTGCTCTACTGGACCGGCGCCGACTGGTGGGGCCTGGGCCCGGGGGCGCACAGCCACGTCGGCGGCGTGCGGTGGTGGAACGTCAAGCACCCGAGCGCGTACGCGGCCCGGCTGGCCGAGGGCGCCTCGCCCGCGCTGGCCCGGGAGCAGCTCACCCCGGACGAGCAGCACATGGAGGACGTGATGCTGCGGGTGCGGCTCGCCTCCGGGCTGCCGCTGGACGTGCTGGACGAGCCCGGCCGGGCGGGCGCCGAGCGGGCCCGGGACGCCGGGCTGCTCGACGCCGGGGCGTACGCGCGAGGGCTTGTGGTGCTGACGCTGCGCGGCCGGCTGCTGGCCGACGCGGTGGTACGCGACCTGCTGCCGTGACCGGCACCGGCCGGCCGCCCCCTCGGCCGGCCGGCGGTGTCACTTGATGAAGTTGTAGGTCATCGGGTAGCGGTAGAGCACACCCTCGTTGGCCTTGACCCCGCCGATGATTCCGAAGATCAGCGGCACCAGCCAGACCAGCATCGGGACGAAGAACAGGATCCCGCAGGTGATGACCGTGATCACCCAGGCGAGCACGCTGGCGATGGTCCAGGTGATCTGGAAGTTCAGCGCCGCGACCGCGTGGGCGCGGACCGTCGGCGACTGCTGACCGCGGGTCATCATCGCGATCAGCGGGGCGACCCAGCCGAGCAGACCGCCGCCGACGATGACACCCGCGGCGCCACCGAAGTGCGCCACCAGGGCCCACGTCTTCTCGTCGTTGTTGGCGTACGCGGCGGGGCCGTACCCGCCACCGGCGGGGTAGCCGGCGCCGTAGCCGGGCGTGCCGCCCGGCGGAGGGTAACCACCGGGGGGCGGGTAGCCGCCCGGAGGCGGATAGTCACCGGGCGGGGGATACCCGCCGGCGCCCGGCGCCCCGGACAGTGGAGCGGTGGGCGGTTCGCTGCCCGGCGACGAGCCGTAGGGCGCCGACGGGTCGGGCTGGGGGCCGGAGTCCCCTGCCCCTGGAGGGCGAGGAGGTTCTGTCATGGTCGCCACGGTAGGGGCACCGGTCAACTCGCACCAGAGCGACACAGACCGACGATGACCGGCTGTTCGGCCCTGGTGGGCGGCGCTGTGTGGTGGGCCGCACCGCAGGTCCGTCGGGCGATCATCGCGCCGGCGGGGGTGCCGACGTAGACTGGCACTCGCTACAGTCGAGTGCCAGCCGCCCGGCGGATGCCGCGTGCCGGCCCGGCCGAGGTGCGTCAGGAGGTGGGGAATGGGTCTCGACGACCGCAAACTCGCCGTGCTGCGCGCGATCGTCGAGGACTACGTCGCCACGCAGGAACCGGTCGGCAGCAAGGCCCTGGTCGAGCGGCACCAGCTCGGCGTCTCGCCGGCCACCGTGCGCAACGACATGGCGGTGCTGGAGGAGGAGGGCTACATCCGGCAGCCGCACACCAGTGCCGGCCGGGTGCCCACCGACCGCGGCTACCGCCTCTTCGTCGACCGGCTGTCCCGGGTCAAGCCGCTCAGCCCGGCCGAGCGCCGGGCGATCGAGCGCTTCCTGGTCGGCGCCGTCGACCTGGACGACGTGGTGCACCGCACGGTCCGGCTGCTCGCCCAGCTCACCCGGCAGGTGGCAGTGGTGCAGTACCCGAGCCTGGCCCGCTCCAAGGTGCGCCACCTGGAGCTGGTGCCGATCTCCACCACCCGGCTCATGGTCGTCATGATCGCCGACACCGGCCGGGTCGAGCAGCGGCTGGTCGAGCTGCCCGCCCCGGTGCCCGCCGACGACGTGACCGACCTGCGCCGGCTGGTGAACGAGAAGCTCGTCGGCAGCCAGCTCGCCGAGACGCCGCCGCTGGTGCAGGCGCTCGTCGAGGAGTCCGCGCCGCATCTGCGCCCGGCCATGACCACGCTCTCCACCGTGCTGCTGGAGACGCTCGTGGAACGGCACGAGGAGCGCCTCGCGCTGGCCGGACAGGCCAACCTCACCCGGGGCGGCCTGCTCGACTTCCAGGGCTCGCTGCGGCCCATCCTGGAAGCGCTCGAAGAAGAGGTCGTGCTGCTCAAGCTGATCGGTGAGACGGAGCCGAGCACCACCCGGGTGCTCATCGGCGACGAGAACGAATTCGACAACCTGCGGGCCGCCTCGGTGGTCAGCACCGGCTACGGACCGGGCAGCACGATCGTCGGTGGACTCGGCGTGCTCGGGCCGACCCGGATGGACTACCCCGGCAATATCGCCATGGTGAGGGCCGTGGCACGCTACGTGGGCGAACTGCTGGCCCAGAACTGACCAGTCAGGGCCGACGGCCGGTTCCGGCCGACGACCGGAGCGACGCGAGACGAACATGAGGACACCTAACGCAGTGGCCAGGGACTACTACGGCATTCTCGGCGTGAGCCGGGACGCCTCCGACGACGAGATCAAGCGCGCCTACCGCAAGCTGGCGCGGCAGTTCCACCCGGACGTCAATCCGGACCCGGAGGCCCAGGAGAAGTTCAAGGACATCAACGCCGCGTACGAGGTCCTCTCGGACGACCGGAAGCGGCAGATCGTCGACCTGGGTGGCGACCCGCTCGCCCCGGGCGGCGGCGGCATGGGCGGTCCCGGCGGCCCGGGCGGCGCCGGTCCGTTCGTCGGCTTCCAGGACATCATGGACGCGTTCTTCGGCGGCGCCGCGGGCGGCAGCCGGGGGCCGCGTCCGCGTACCCGCCCCGGTGCGGACGCGATCCTGCGCCTGGAGCTGGACCTCAACGAGACCGCGTTCGGCGTCGAGGCGCCGATCACCGTCGACACCGCCGTGCTCTGCACCACCTGCTCCGGCGCCGGCACCGCCGCCGGCACCCACCTGGCCACCTGCGAGGCGTGCGGCGGCCGGGGCGAGGTGCAGTCGGTGCAGCGGACGTTCCTCGGCCAGGTGGTCTCCGCCCGGCCGTGCACCGTCTGCCAGGGCTACGGCACCACCATCCCGCACCCCTGCCCGACCTGCGCCGGTGACGGCCGGGTGCGCACCCGCCGCTCACTCACCGTGAAGATCCCGGCCGGGGTCGAGGACGGCATGCGGATCCGCCTGGCCCAGCAGGGCGAGGTCGGGCCGGGTGGCGGCACCGCCGGTGACCTCTACGTCGAGATCCACGAGCGGCCGCACGACGTCTACTCCCGCAAGGGCGACGACCTGCACTGCCGGGTCACCGTGCCGATGACCGCGGCCGCGCTGGGCACCCGGCTGACCATCAAGACGCTGGACAGCGAGGAGACGGTCGACGTCAAGCCCGGCACCCAGCCCGGAAGCACGATGCGGCTGCGCGCCCGGGGCGTACCGCACCTGCGCGGCACCGGCCGGGGCGACCTCTACGTGCACCTGGACGTGCGTACCCCGACCAAGCTCGACGCCGACCAGGAGCGGATGCTGCGCGACTTCGCCAAGACCCGCGGCGAGGAGGTCGCCGAGCTGACCAAGCAGGGCGGCTTCTTCTCCCGGATGCGCGACGCCTTCAACGGGCACGCCTGAGGTGTCCGCCCCGCTGTTCCTGGTCGAGGCGCTGCCCACCGGTGACACGCTGACGCTGGACGGCCCGGAGGGCCACCACGCGGCCACCGTGCAGCGGCTGCGCGCCGGCGAGGAACTGGTGCTCGCCGACGGCCGGGGCGGCACCGCCGCCGCGGTGGTCACCGCCGTCGGCCGCGGCACGCTCGACCTGCGGGTCACCAGCCGGGGGTACGCGGACGCGCCGGTACCCCGGCTCGTCGTGGTGCAGGGCATCGCCAAGGGCGACCGGGGTGAACTCGCCGTGCAGGCGATGACCGAGGTCGGCGTGGACGAGATCGTGCCGTGGGCGGCGTCCCGCTCGGTGGCACAGTGGCGCGGCGACCGGGGCGGACGGGCCCGGCAGAAGTGGGTCGCGACCGCCCGGGAAGCGGCCAAGCAGGCCCGCCGCCCGTGGCTGCCGGTGGTGGCCGGCGCGCCCGACGAGTCCACCGCCTCGGTGGCCCGCCGGATCGCCGGTGCGGCCGGCGCGTTCGTGCTGCACGAGGGTGCCCACGACCGGCTGACCACAGTCGACCTGCCGGCCACCGGCGAGATCGTGCTGGTGGTGGGCCCGGAGGGCGGCATCGCCGACCACGAGCTGGCCGCGTTCGCCGACGCGGGCGCCCGTACGGTCCGCCTGGGCCCGTCGGTCCTGCGCACGTCCACGGCTGGCGTGGCAGCCCTGACGGTCCTGGCCACCCGCCTGACCCACTGGTAAACCCGCGCCCTCGTTCCCCGCCCGCGTTCTCCCGGCGCGCTGATCTTGCAGTTTCGGCCCGCCTTGCGCCCCTTTTTCGACGCTTTGTGGGGGCCGAAAGTGCAAGATCGCGGAGGGCGTGGGGGTCAGGAGCGGAGGTAGGAGGCGCCGTTCATGTCGATGATGGTGCCTGCGGCCCACTCGGCCTCGGGGCTCGCCAGCCAGTGCACCGCCGCCGCGACCTCCTCCGGCCGGGCCACCCGGTGGAACGGGGACTGGGCGCGTACCGCCTCGCCCCGCTCGCTCTTCAGGTGCTCGTTCGTCATGTCGGTCTCGACGAAGCCGGGCGCCACACAGGCCACCCCGATGCCGTACGGCGCCAGGGCCACCGCCAGCGACTGGGCCATCGCGTTCATCCCGGCCTTGCTGGCCCCGTAAGCCGGGTTGGCCGGCTCGCCCCGGAACGCGCCCCGGGACGAGACGTTCACGATCCGGCCCCCGCGTTCGCGCATGTGCTGCGCGGCGCACCAGGCGGCGTTCGCGGCGCCGACAAGGTTGGTGTCGAGCACCTCCCGCCAGCGCGCCCGCCACTGCTCGTAGCTGCTCTCGAAGACCGGGTGCGGGGGATCGGCCGGCCCGAACACCCCGGCGTTGTTCACGAGTACGTCGAGGCCGCAGAGCCGCTGGGCCGCCTCGTCCACCATGGTCCGTACCGCGTCGGCGTCGGCCAGGTCGGCGCGGACCACCACGTGCCCGTCACCCGGCAACTCGGCGCGCAGCCGCTCGGCCAGCTCGGCCGAGTCCCGGTGGTGGATCGCCACCCGGTCTCCACCTGCGGCGAACGCCCGCGCCACCGCCCGCCCGATGCCCCGCGAGGCCCCCGTCACCAGCACCGCCCGTCCCGACATGGCGGCCATCCTGCCGCACCGGGCCAGACTGTTAAAAAGGGCCCCTTCCCATACCGGAGGCGTTAAGCAGGGGCCCCTCCTTACACTGCTGCGATGGACTGCCTCTTCTGCCGGATCGTCGCCGGGGAGATTCCGGCCACCATCGTCCGCGAGACCCCCACCACCCTGGCCTTCCGGGACATCGACCCGAAGGCGCCCACCCACGTGCTGGTGATCCCCAAGGAGCACTACGCGGACGTGGCCACGCTGGCCCAGGGTGCGCCCGAGCTGGCCGGCGAGGTGCTCCAGACCGCCGCCGTGGTCGCCGAGGAGGAGGGCCTGACCGTGGACGGGTTCCGGCTGATGTTCAACACCGGCCCGTACGGCGGCCAGGAGGTCTTCCACGTGCACGCCCACCTGCTCGGCGGCGCGCCGCTCGGCCCGATGCTCTGCCGATGACCGACGTCTCCGACCGGCTCGGCCGGATGGTGCGCCAGGCGCAGGCCACCGGGCGGATCCCGGCGGTGTCGGCCGCCCTGCACCGGGCCGACCGGCCGCTATGGACCTGCGCCGTGGGCGACACCGGCAACGACACCCCGCTGGGGCCGGAGACGGTGTTCCGGATCGGCTCGGTCACCAAGACCCTCACCGCGGTGCTCGTCATGCAGTGCCGCGACGAGGGCCTGCTCGACCTGGACGACCCGATCGGGCGGCACCTCGACCTGCCCGCGCACGGCGACGCGACAGTACGCCGGCTGCTGTCGCACACCGCCGGCCTGCAACGCGAGCCGCACGGCGACGTGTGGGACAGCCTGCGCGCCCCGGCCGTCGACGAGCTGCTGGCCGACCTGGCCCGGGTCGAGCGGGTGCTGCCCACCGGCCGCCGCTTCCACTACTCCAACCTCGGCCTGGCGCTGCTCGGCGAGGCGGTCGCCCGGCTGCGCGGCGGCACCTGGGCCGAGGTGCTGGCCGACCGGGTGCTCACCCCGCTCGGGCTGACCGCCACCGGCCCGTACCCGACCGAGCGTGCCGCGACCGGGTTCCTGGTCGACGCGTACTCCGACGAGGCCCACCCGGAACCACCCGCCGACTTCGGCGCGGTGGCCCCCGCCGCGCAGCTCTGGAGCACCGCGACGGACATGGCCCGCTGGGCCGCGTTCCTGGCCGACCCGGCGGCGGTGGACCCGGACGGCGCGGTGCTCGCCGCGACGACTGTCGAGGAGATGCGCTGGCCGTTCACCCCCACCGACGAGTCGGTCTGGTCGGCCGGCTTCGGGCTGGGGCTGATCCTGATCCCGCAGCCGGAGCGGGTGATCCACGTGGGCCACGACGGCGCGATGCCCGGGTTCCTCGCCGCTGTCTACGGGCGGCGCGGCGGGCAGGGCACCGCCGGGGCGATGGGCGTCGCGGTGCTCGGCTCGTCCGGCACCGGCGTGGAGGTGTTCGACCTGTCACACCGGCTGCTCGCCGCCGCCGCCGAACACGACCCGGCGGAGATCGAGCCGTGGCGTCCCGGCCCGCCCGCGCCCGACCACCTGCGCGGCGTGCCGGGCCGCTGGTGGGGCGAAGGCTTCGAGTACGTCTTCTCCTGGCACGACGGGACGCTGCGGGCGCGTGGCGCGGACGATCCGGCCGGGAAGCCGCCGGCGGTGTTCGCGCCGCTGCCGGACCGGCCGGACGTGTTCCGCACGGTCTCCGGCCGGGAGGTGGGGGAGCTGCTGCGGCTGACCCGCGACGAACGGGGCGTGGTGGTCCGGATGCACTGGGCGACCTACCGTTTCACCCGCACCCAGGAGACCTTCGACGGGTACGACTTCCGCGCCGGCGACTGACCGCCGGCCACCGGAAATGGGCGCGGTGCGTACGGTGCCGACCCGATACGATGGAGGTAACCGAACGCCGCGCCGACAGGGCCCGGCGCCCGAGAAGCGGAGAGCAGGTGGCGCAGGGCCCGACGGCCCGACCTATGACCGGCACCCCACCTCCCGGCACGCCGCGTGTGCAGACCAGGATCACGGTCCCCGACCAGAAGATCATGGTGAACCTGCTCGGCGCGGGCGACGAGATCCTGCGGCTCGTCGAGCGCTCGATCGACAGCGACGTCCACGTCCGCGGCAACGAGATCACCATCACCGGCGCCCCCGCCGACAACGCCCTCGCCGAGCGTCTCTTCAGTGAGCTGCTCGAACTGATCGAGAAAGGCGAGACCCTGACCACAGACGCGGTACGGCGTACCGTCGGCATGCTCGAACAGGGCGGCGCCGAGCGGCCCGCCGAGGTCCTGACACTCAACATCCTCTCCCGGCGTGGCCGCACCATCCGTCCCAAGACGCTGGGGCAGAAGAAGTACGTCGACGCGATCGACGCCCACACCATCGTCTTCGGCATCGGCCCGGCGGGTACCGGCAAGACGTACCTGGCCATGGCGAAGGCCGTGCAGGCGCTCCAGGCCAAGCAGGTCAACCGGATCATCCTGACCCGGCCGGCGGTCGAGGCGGGGGAGCGGCTGGGCTTCCTGCCCGGCACCCTGAACGAGAAGATCGACCCCTACCTGCGCCCGCTCTACGACGCGTTGCACGACATGCTCGACCCGGAGACCATCCCGAAGCTGATGGCCGCCGGCACGATCGAGGTGGCGCCGCTGGCGTACATGCGCGGGCGGGCCCAGCCGTACGACGCCCGGGTGCTGACCCCGGAGGGCTTCCGGCCGTTCGGCTCGCTCCAGGTCGGTGACCTGGTCATCGGCTCGAACGGGACGCCCACACCGGTGATCGGCATCTACCCGCAGGGGCCGAAGCAGACCTACCGGGTCACCACCCAGGACGGCGCGTCCACGCTCTGCTGCGGCGAGCACCTGTGGACCGTAGCCACGCCGGACGACAAGCGTCGCGGCCGGCGGCGCACGATCGAGACGCAGGAGATGATCGGCAAGGAGTGGCGGGGCCACACCCGTCGCTACGAACTCCCGCTCGTCGCCCCGGTGCAGATGGAGCCGCAGGCGGTTCCGCTCGACCCGTACGCGCTCGGGCTGCTGCTCGGCGACGGCGCGATCTCGTCCCGCGCCACGCCCGCCTTCTCCACCGCCGACCCGGAGCTGGCGACCGCACTGGAGGAGGCGCTGGTCGACATCCAACTGGTCCGCAAGGGTGACTACGACTACGTCCTCCGGCACGTCAACGGGCACCGCGGCGGCGTGATCGTGGCGAACCCGGTGACGGTGGCCGTCCGCGAACTGGGGCTGGCCGGAGCCACCTCGGGCACGAAGTTCGTCCCCGAGGTCTACAAGAACAACAGCGTGGGCGTCCGGCTGGCGGTCCTGCAAGGGCTGCTGGACACCGACGGAGGGCCGGTCACCCAGGCCGGGCGCACGTGCCGTGTGCAGTACTCGACCACTTCCCCCCGGTTGTGCGACGACGTGGTCCACCTGGTCGAGTCGCTCGGAGGGGTGGCCACGGCGCGGGTTCGTCCGGCCGAGGGACGCAAGCCCGGTCTGGCGAAGGGCCGGCCGGTTCCGTACCGGTCCGATGCCTACGTCGTGGAGATCCGGCTACCCGCCGGTGTCGCGCCGTTCCGCCTGTCGCGCAAGCGCCGGCTCTACGACGAGCACGGCGGTGGCCGGCCGATGCGGTTCATCGACTCGATCATCCCGGCCGGGGTGCGGGAGACGATGTGCATCCAGGTCGCGGCGGAGGACTCGCTCTACGTCACCGACGACTTCCTGGTGACTCACAACACGCTTAACGACGCGTTCATCATCCTGGACGAGGCGCAGAACACCACACCCGAGCAGATGAAGATGTTCCTCACCCGGCTCGGCTTCGGCTCCAAGATCGTCGTCACCGGTGACGTCACCCAGGTGGACCTTCCCGGCGGGACGACCAGCGGCCTGCGGGTGGTCCGGGAGATCCTGAACAACGTCGAGGACGTGCACTTCGCCCAGCTCTCCAGCTCCGACGTGGTGCGTCACAAGCTGGTGGGCGACATCGTCGACGCGTACGCCCGCTGGGACGCCGAGCGGGAGACCCAGCAGGCGCAGAGCGTGCACGCCGTACCGGGGCGGACCGCCCAGGGCGGCCGGGCCGGCCGGCGCCGCTGACCCACCGGCGGAAGCCGTCACATCATCAGAGGAAGACAGTTGTCCATCGAGATCGCCAACGAGTCGGGTGTCGACGTCGACACCGACGCCGTGCTCGCCGTCGCGCGGCACGCCCTCGACGAGATGGGGGTCAACCCCCTCGCCGAGCTGTCCGTGCTGCTCGTCGACATCGAATACATGTCGGAGCTGAACCACCGCTGGATGGGTGGCGACGGCCCGACCGACGTGCTCGCCTTCCCCATGGACGAGGGCAGCGTCGACCACGGCCCGGGGGAGAGCAACCCGGCCGGCGGCGAGCCCGCCCTGCTCGGCGACATCGTGCTCTGCCCGGAGGTGGCGGCCAAGCAGGCCGCCGTGGCCGGGCACTCGGCCGCCGACGAGCTGCACCTGCTCACCGTGCACGGCGTGCTGCACCTGCTGGGCTACGACCACGCCGAGCCCGAGGAGGAGCGGGAGATGTTCGGTCTCCAGGCCCGGCTGCTGGCCAGCTGGCGGTCGACCCGGTCGCGGTGATGGACACCTTGGCGGCGGTCCGCACCCCCGCCGGTCTGCCTGATCTTCAACTCCTGGTCTTCGCCGCCGGGCTGGTGGTGCTCGCCGGCCTGATCGCGATGACCGAGGCGGCGCTCGCAGCGGTCTCGCCGGCCCGTGCCGCGGAGCTGACCCGGGACGGTGCCCGCGGCGGGCGTGCTCTCCAGGCGGTCGCCGGTGACGTGGTCCGTCATCTGAACCTGCTGCTCCTGCTGCGTCTGCTGGCCGAGCTGACCGCCACCACGCTCGTCGCGCTGGTGGCTGTCGACACGTTCGGCGCGGGCTGGCGGGCGGCGCTGGTGACCGCCGGCGCGATGACAGTGGTGAGCTTCGTCGTGGTCGGTGTCGGCCCGCGGACGATCGGCCGCCAGCACGCGTACGCGGTCGGCCGCGCGGTCGCGCCGCTGGTGCGCTGGCTGGGCCGCGCGCTCAACCCGCTGGCCTCGCTGCTGATCCTGATCGGCAACGCGGTCACCCCCGGCAAGGGCTTCCGTGAGGGGCCGTTCGCGACCCAGGTGGAGCTGCGGGAGCTGGTCGACCTGGCCGAGCAGCGCGGCGTGGTGGAGCACGGCGAGCGTCAGATGATCCACTCGGTCTTCGCGCTCGGCGACACCATCGCCCGCGAGGTGATGGTTCCGCGTACCGAGATGGTGTGGATCGAGGAACGCAAGACGCTCGCGCAGGCGCTGGCGTTGTTCCTGCGCTCCGGGTTCTCCCGCATCCCGGTGATCGGCGAGAACGTCGACGACGTGCTCGGTGTGCTCTACCTCAAGGACCTGATCCGGCGGGTGCAGGGCGACCAGGCCGCCCGGCAGATGCCGGTGGCCGAGCTGATGCGCCCGGCCACGTTCGTGCCGGAGTCCAAGCCGGTGGACGACCTGCTCTCCGAGATGCAGGCGGCCCGCAACCACCTGGTCATCGTGGTCGACGAGTACGGCGGCACCGGCGGGCTGGTCACCATCGAGGACATCCTGGAGGAGATCGTCGGGGAGATCACCGACGAGTACGATGTCGAGCGCCCGCCGGTCGAGCACCTGCCGGACGGGGCCGTGCGGGTGACCGCGCGGCTGCCGGTGGAGAATCTGGGCGAGCTGTTCGACACCGAGCTGCCCACCGACGAGGTGGAGACGGTCGGTGGCCTGCTCGCCCAGGCGCTCGGCCGGGTGCCCATCCCGGGCGCCGAGGCCGAGGTGGCCGGCCTGCGGCTGGTGGCCGAGGGCACGACCGGCCGGCGCAACCGGATAGACACGGTTCTGGTGAGCCGGGTCGACCGGGGTGACGCGCCGGAGGGCACCAACCGAAGCGATCCGCCCGATTCCCGTGGCGACAACAACCGTTCCGAGGAGAGGCAACCCGCCGATGCCTGAGTCACCCGCCGTACCGGCCGCCATGCCCACCCCCGCCGACCCGGCCGAGCTGAGCGCCGAGGACGCCAAGCTGGTCGTCCTGGCCCGGGGGGCGCGGAGCCGGGTGGCGGCCGTGGAGGGCGCCGCGGTCCGCGACCAGGACGGCCGGACGTACGCGGCGGCGAGCGTGGCGCTGCCGTCGCTGACCCTGACCGCGCTCCAGCTCGCTGTCGCCTCGGCGGTGGCGGCGGGCGCGAGCCGGCTGGAGGCCGCTGTGGTGGTGACCGAGGCGTCGACGCTGGACGGGGCCGGGCACGCCGCGGTGCGTGACCTCTCCGCCGACGCGCCGGTCCACGTGGCCGCGCCGGACGGCACCGTCCTCGGCACGGTGGTCGAGTGACCACGCCCGAGGCGCGCCCCTACCGGGCCGGTTTCGCCTGTTTCGTCGGGCGGCCGAACGCCGGCAAGTCGACGCTCACCAACGCGATCGTCGGCACCAAGATCGCGATCACCTCGAACAAGCCGCAGACCACCCGGCACATCATCCGGGCGGTGCTGCACCGGCCGGACTCGCAGCTCGTGCTCGTCGACACCCCGGGTCTGCACCGGCCCCGCACGCTGCTCGGCGAGCGCCTCAACGACCTGGTCCGGGAGACCTGGAGCGAGGTCGACGTGATCGGCCTGTGCGTACCGGCGAACGAGCCGGTCGGCCGGGGCGACCGCTTCATCACCGGCGAGCTGGCCAGCCTCAAGGCAACAGTGCTGGCGGTGGTCACCAAGACCGACCTGGTCGACAAGAAGCGGCTGGCCGAGCAGTTGCTCGCGGTGAGCGAGCTGGGCGAGTTCGCCGACGTGGTGCCGGTCAGCGCGGTCTCCGGCCACCAGGTCGACACGCTCGTCGACGTGATGACCGGCTACCTGCCGCCCTCGCCGCAGCTCTACCCGGACGACATGCTCACCGACGACCCGGAGCAGGTGCTCGTGGCGGAGCTGGTCCGCGAGGCGGCGCTGGAGGGCGTACGCGACGAGCTGCCGCACTCCATCGCCGTGGTGGTCGAGGAGATGATCCCGGAGGGCAACCTCACCAAGATCTACGCCGACGTGTACGTGGAGCGTTCGAGCCAGAAGGCCATCGTCATCGGCCACCGGGGCAGCCGCCTCAAGCACGTGGGCACCACCGCCCGGCGGCAGATCGAGGAGCTGCTCGGCACCCGGGTCTACCTCGACCTGCACGTACGCGTGGCGAAGGACTGGCAGCGCGACCCGAAGCAGTTGCGCAAGCTGGGCTTCTGACAGGCGGCCGGGGCGGGCCCCGGGGGTCGGTGATCAGGATCAGCCAGACCTATGGGACATCTCACTTTCCATAGGTGTTCTTGGCTGTTTCACAGCGTCCCGGAGCAGGGTAGGGACCATTGTCTCTGCCCCCGGACCCCGCCGTGAGCTGATGCGAAACCGCTATCTGGACCTGCTCCGCTTCCTGGCCATCCTGCGAGTCGTCACCTACCACGTCACCGGCTACGCCACGCTCACGCTGGTGTTTCCGGCGATGTCGGTGATGTTCGCCCTGGCCGGGTCGCTGATGGCGGCGTCACTCGACCGCAGCGGGGTACGCGCGGTCGGGCGCCGGCTGCGCCGCCTCCTGCCGTCGCTGTGGGTGGTGGCCGCGGTCTTCGTGCCGGCCATGCTGCTCACCGGGCTGACGTTCAGCCCGAAGGTGCTGCTCTGGCTCTTCCCGATCAGCGACCCGCCGGCCAACTACTGGGGTGGGCTGGCGCTCAGCCCCATCTGGTACCTGCGGGACTACCTGTGGTTCGTGCTCGCCTCGCCGTTCGTGCTCTGGCTGTTCCGCCGGGCGCCGCTGCCCACGCTCGCCGCCCCGTACCTGCTGCTGGTCGCGATCGAGATCGGCGTCCTGGCGAACCCGCCGACGGTGCTGCGCGAGTTCGGCCTCTACTTCGGCGCCTGGCTGCTCGGCTTCGCCCACCACGACGGGCTGCTGCGCCGGATGCGCAACCGGGTGCTGCTGCCGGTGGCCGCCGTGGTCGGCGCCGCCGGGCTGGCCTGGATCGTCACCCATCCGGGCCCGCGCGGATTCGACATCAACGACATCCCGCTGGGCAACGCGCTCTGGTCGGCCGCGTTCATCCTGGTGGCGATCGGCCGGGCCCCGGCCGGGGTGACCTGGGTCGACCGCGTGCCGGCGCTCGGCCGGGCGGTGACGGTGGTGAACCGGCGTGCGCTGACGATCTACCTCTGGCACATGCCGTTCGTGGTGCTCCTCACCCCGCTCGTCGGCCTGGTCGGCTGGTCGCCGCGCGACCCGGTGGGCCTGTGGCTGCGGGTGGGGCTGGTCTTCGCGCTCGTCGGCGTGGTGACGCTTCTGGTCGGCTGGGTCGAGGACGTCGCAGCCCGGCGTACCCCCGAACTGGTCCCCGGCAAGCCGCGGCGGACCGTGGCCGACCGGGCGGCGGCCGCCCCGGCCAGCCCGGCCCCCGCCGGGGCGGAGGACGCGCTGGTGAGCGTCGGGGCGCGGGTGCCGGCGCCGCGCCGCCCGGCCGAGGACCCCGGCCGGGGCGACGGCGTCCGGGCGGCCCGGCGGGACACGCCCGGCGGCGACTGAGCGGCCACCGGGCGCGGCCCGACTGAGCGGCCACCGGGCGCGGCCCGCCCAGGTGCGCCGTCCGCTCAGCGGGTGCTGACCGTGACGTTGCCGCTGGTGGCGGACGCTTCGAGCTGCACCGACGCTGTCGGGTCGTCGGTGACGCGCACGTCGGTGTCGCCGGACGTCGCGGTGGCGCGCACCCGGTAGCGGCCCGCCGGCACGGCCAGGTCCACGTCTCCGCTCGTGGCGTGCACCCGGGCCGGTGCCGGCTGGTCCAGCTCGACGACGATGTTGCCGGACGTGGTCTCGGCGTCGATCGCGGAGGCGAGCCGGCGGGCCTCGATGTCACCGGAGCGGGCACGCAGCCGCACCGGGCCGGCCGCCTCGACGACCCGGATGTTGCCCGACGTGGTGGAGGCGCGGACCTCGCCGGTGGCGCCCCTGATGGTCAGGTCGCCGGAGCTGAGCGTGAACTCCACCGCGCCGACGTCGCTGAGGTCGACGTTGCCCGAGCCGGTGCCGCCGTGCACCACCACGCCGGGCGGCGCGGTCACCTCCCAGGAGATGCTGCACCGGTGCCCGCAGTCGGTGGGCAGGACGAGTTCGTCTCCCTTGATCTCGTACCGGCTGGTCGGCTCGTCGCCCTGGTAGCGGACCACGCGCTTGATGCGTACCTGGTCGGCGGGGCCGTTCGCCCGGACCACGACGTCGCCGGCGCCGTCGTCGTCCACGGTGATCTTCGTGATCTTCGTCCGCTCCGTCTGGTCGAAGTCGAGGCGGCGGAACGAGAGGGTGTCACACCCGGCGAGGACGATGAGGGCGCTGGCCGCGGTAGCGGCCACCACGCCACGTAGCCGGAAAGCGCCACGTAGCCGGAAAGCGCTGCGTAGCCGGGGAGCGGTGTGGAGCGAAGCCATGGCCAGCACACTAGGTCCGGCCCGACGCCCGGCACATCGGGGATCGCCCGACCGTCCACCCCGAGCCGACCCTGAGATCGCACCCGGAGGGAGAATGGCCTGATGGCCGGGTACCGCCGACAGCTCTACCGCGACGACGCGGTGGTGCTGCGTGTGCAGAAGCTGGGCGAGTCCGACCGCATCATCACGCTGTTCACCCGCCGGCACGGGCGGCTGCGCGCGGTCGCCCGGGGCGTGCGGCGCACCACGAGCCGGTTCGGCGCGCGGCTGGAGCCGTTCGGGCACGTCGACCTCCAGCTCGCCGGTGATCCCAAGGGCAACCAGGGCAGCTCGCTGCACACCGTCAGCCAGGTCGAGGCGATCGAGCTGTACGGCAAGCGGTTCCTCGGCGACTACCCCCGCTACACAGCGGCCAGTGCGATCGCCGAGACCGCCGAGCGACTCACCCCGGTCGAACGCGAGCCGTCGCTGCGGCTGTTCCAGCTCACCCTCGGCGCGATGAAGTCGCTGGCCCGGGGCGAACACGCCACCACGCTCGTGCTCGACGCGTACCTGCTGCGCGGCATGGCGTTCGCCGGCTGGGCGCCGGCGCTCGTCGCCTGTGCGGTGTGCGGCGAGCCGGGCCGGCACCGCGCGTTCTCCGTACCGGCCGGCGGCGCCGTCTGCCCGGACTGCCGGCCCCCCGGCGCCGCCCACCCCGCGCCCGCCACGCTGGAGCTGATGTCCGCGCTGACCTCCGGCGACTGGGGGTACGCCGACGCCGCAGAGACCGGCGTACGCCGGGAGTGCAGCGGACTGGTCGCGGCGCACCTCCAGTGGCATCTGGAGCGCGCGCTACGCTCGCTGCCGCTGGTCGACCGGGGTGCCCCGGCGGCCGGCGCGGTCCCGTCGCCCGGCGGCGCGGGGCCGGATGTGGTCCCGCCGCGCTCCGGCGCCGGGCCCGTCGCCGGAGTGAACAGGGAGATGACCGAGTGATCCGATCGACGAGGGCGACCCGCCGCGAGCCGGTGCCGCCGACCCCGCACCCCTCCGGCGCCCGTCCGCCGGCGCTGCCGCCCGCCGCGGTGCCCCGGCACGTCGCCATCGTGATGGACGGCAACGGCCGCTGGGCCAAGGAGCGTGGGCTGCCCCGCACCAAGGGGCACGAGCAGGGCGAGCACAGCCTGTTCGACGCCGTCGAGGGCGCGATCGAGATGGGGATCCCCTACCTGTCGGCGTACGCGTTCTCCACCGAGAACTGGCGGCGCTCGCCGGACGAGGTCCGCTTCCTGATGGGCTTCAACAGGGACGTCATCCGCCGCCGCCGCGACCAGCTCGTCGACCTGGGCGTCCGGGTGGTCTGGTCGGGCCGTGCCGGCCGGCTGTGGAAGAGCGTCATCTCCGAGTTGCAGACCGCCGAGGAGATGTCGCGCGGCAACTCGACGCTGACGCTGCAGTTCTGCGTCAACTACGGCGGCCAGGCGGAGATCGCCGACGCCGCCGCCGGGATCGCCCGCGACGTCGCGGCCGGCCGGCTCGACCCGGCCAAGGTGAACGAGAAGACGGTGGCGCGCTACCTCTACCACCCCGAGGTGCCCGAGGTCGACCTGTTCCTGCGCCCCTCCGGCGAGCAGCGCATCTCCAACTTCCTGCTCTGGCAGACCGCGTACGCCGAGCTGGTCTACCTGGACACGCTCTGGCCCGACTTCGACCGCCGCCACCTCTGGTACGCCTGCGAGCTGTACGCCCAGCGCGACCGCCGCTTCGGCGGCGCCCTGCCCAACCCGGTCGCCCCGGGCGCCTGAGGTCACGCTTACCGACGGGCCGCGCTGGGTACCGATACCTCCAGACAGCAAACGCGGAGGTGAACCACATGATTCAGAAGCGGATCGCGCAGTGGGCGGTCATGGCGGTCGCCGTGCCGCTGGCGGCGGCCGGCGCGCGCCGGCTCAGCCACACCCTGGAGGCCCGTCGTGGCCCGTCCGGGGTGAGCCGTCTGCTGACCAAGGGCGCCGACCTGATCCGGCCGCAGAAGGCCAGGCGTCGCCGGTTCTTCTGACCGCGACGTCCGGCCCGACCGTGACGCCCCGCATCCGGCTTTCCCGCCGGGCGCGGGGCGTTCCGCTCTACGATCGGCGCAGGGCGCGCCGCCGGGTGCGCGCCCGCCACGGGGGTGGAGGATGCGCGATCTCCGGTACGAGATGACTGCTGCCCTGGCCGCCGCCGACCTGGTGGAGCCGGCCCGCCGGGACGCGGTGGCCGCACTGTGCGCCGACGTCGCCCAGCGGTGGTGCGCGGACCTCGGGCACACCCCGGCGGTCCGCTCCGGTGAGATCGGCGAACTGGCGTCGGGTGAGCCGGCCGCCGGCTGGGCGCCCGACCCGGACGGTCAGCGGGCCTGGTGAACCGTCCGGCGGGGCTGTCTGCGCGGCTCACGCCTCCACTTCGGAGCGGTCGCCCGCCCAGAGGGTGTGGAACGAACCGTCCCGGTCCACCCGGTGGTAGGTGTGCGCGCCGAAGTCGTCCCGCAGGCCCTGGATCAGCGCGGCCGGCAGCCGCTGCGCCCGCAGCGCGTCGAAGTAGGCCAGCGACGACCCGAAGGCCGGGGCCGGCACGCCCGCCCGGGCCGCGTCGGCCACCACCCGTCGCCAGGCCGGTACGCCGTCGCTGACCCGCTCGGCGAACCACGGCGCGACGAGCAGCGTCGACAGGTCCGGCTCCGCGTCGTACGCCTCCCGGATCCGGTCCAGGAAACCGGCCCGGATGATGCAGCCGCCCCGCCAGATGGTGGCCGTACCGCCCAGGTCGATGTCCCAGTCGTACTCCCGGCTGCCGGCCCGGATGTGGTCGAACCCCTGCGCGTACGCGACGATCTTGCTGGCGAGCAGTGCGCGGCGCACGTCCTCGACGAACGCGTCCCGGTCGTCCACCTGCCACTTCTCACCCGCGTCGGCGAACACCCGGCGGGCTGCCTCGCGCTGGTCGGCGTGGCCGGACAGCGACCGCGCGAATGTGGCCTCGGCGATGCCGGTGATCGGGATGCCGAGGTCGAGCGCGCTCTGCACGGTCCAGCGGCCGGTGCCCTTCTGCTCGGCCTGGTCGAGCACGATGTCCACGAACGCCTGGCCGGTGGCCGCGTCGGTGTGGCCGAGCACGTCGGCGGTGATCTCGATGAGGAACGACCCCAGCTCGCCGCCGTTCCACTCCCGGAAGATCTCCGCGATCTCCGCCGGGCTCGCCGACAGACCGGCCCGCAACAGGTCGTACGCCTCGGCGATGAGCTGCATGTCGGCGTACTCGATGCCGTTGTGGACCATCTTCACGAAGTGGCCCGCGCCGTCCGGCCCGATGTGCCGGCAGCAGGGCTCACCGTCCACCTGCGCGGCGATCTTCTCGAAGATCGGCCCGAGCTTGCGGTACGACTCGGCCGACCCGCCGGGCATGATGCTCGGACCGAGCAGCGCGCCCTCCTCGCCGCCGGACACTCCGGTGCCGACGAAGTGCAGCCCGTGCGCGCGCAGCGCCTCCTCCCGGCGGCGGGTGTCGGCGAAGTGCGCGTTGCCGCAGTCGACGACGATGTCGCCCTCCTCCAGCAGCGGGACCAGTTCGTCGATCACCGCGTCGGTGGGCGCGCCGGCCTTCACCATCACGATCACCGCGCGGGGCCGCTCCAGCGAGCCGACGAAGTCCGCGAGCGACTCCGACGGCACGAACGTGCCCTCGTCGCCGTGCTCGGCGACCAGGCTCCGGGTACGTTCCGGCGACCGGTTGTGCACCGCCACGGCGAAGCCGTTGCGGGCCAGGTTCCGGGCCAGGTTGCGGCCCATCACCGCCAGACCGGTGACCCCGATCTGCGCCGTCGCGTGCTCTGCCATGCGTACCGCCACCTCTCGTTCGTGCTGCCGTTCTGCGACCGTATCGCGGTCGCCGGGGGAGCGGGTGGGGACGTCGACAGGGCGTGATCGCCGGGTGGCTGTGCGTCGCGCGCGGGCGCGTTCGCGTTCTCTCCCGGTAAATCGGGTGCGGGTCTCCGGGCGGCGGGATAGCGTTGCCGCATGCGTATGTGACGCCCCACCTCCGAGCCCGGTCCACCGCCGCCAGTGCCGTGGACCCGTCCTGCTCCGGGCGTCCGCATTCCTTCCCCGCCACCGTCGGTCGCGGTGTCTGTCGTGATCGGAACGCACCGGAGCCCTCGCTCGGCGCGTCCCGGTCGGCGCGCCCGCACGACAGGAGGCCCGCGAATGCCCGCGAAGCGCAATCCGAAGAAGTCCCGCAAGCAGTCGTCGCCGCAGGTGACCCCGCCGAAGCTCGACGCGCTCACGCTGACGCCACCCGCGGTGGTGCTCCCCACGGAGCCGGTGGCGTCCGCCGTGTCCCCGGACTCGGTGCCGCCCTCGGAGTCCCTGGAGACCCCGGTCCTGCCGGGCGCATCCGCGACGCCGCCCCGGTCCGGCCCACCGGCAGGGCGGCAGGCCCGGTTCACCGGGCGTAGTCAGCGCGCCGGCCAGACCCGGTTCTACGCCTTCCGCCGCAGCTGACCGACAGCCCTTCCCGGCCAGCCGCTCACCGGGCAGGCCCCTCATCGGGGGCCTGCCCGGGCGTCCCCCCGGAGATCTTGGACGATTCCGGCCCCTAGAGGCGCCATCCCGTACCAAGATCCACTCCAGCCGTGTCGATCATGAAGTTGGCGGCGACAAAACGGGCAACCGGTGCCGTCAACTTCATGATCAACAGGGCGAGGGTGGGCAGGGTGAGGGTGGGCGGGGACGGGGAGGCGGGGCGGGCCCGGGGTCAGCCGATCAAGGGGCGGAAGGTGCCCAGGGCGATGCTTGTGGCCAGGGCACCGCCGGCCAGCAGCGCGGCGCCCGCCACGAGCAGGGCGTCGGCGCGGGTGAAGCGCTGCGGGCGGGCCACGGTGCGCGGCGTACCCGCGTCGAAGCCCCGGGCGTCCATCGCCACGGCCAGCCGGGTACCCCGCCGGATCGCGCCCACCAGCAGCGTGAACGCGGTGGACGCGAACAGCCGCAGCTTCGCCACCGGGTTGCGGCCGGCGTCCACGCCGCGGGCCCGGCGGGCCATGCTGATCATCCGCCACTCCTGTTCCAGCAGCGGCACCATCCGGAACGCGGCGAGCGCCCCGATGGCGAACCGGGCGGGCGTCTTCGCGTTCTGGATCAACGCGTCCGCCAGGTCCGTCGGGTCGGTGGTGGCGAACACGACGATGCCGGGCAGCGCCACGGCGAGCATCCGCAGCACCAGGCCCAGCGCGGTGACGAGAACGCCCTCGGTGACCAGGACCGGACCGGCCTCGACCAGCACCCGGCCGGAGCGGTCGGCCGCGAAGAGCACCAGCGTGATCAGGATGCCGACGGCGCCGGCGAGCAGCGGCCAGGCCCGGCGGGCCAGCACCCGATAGCGGACCCCGAACAGCGGCAGCACCGCGAGTTCGACGGCGATGGCGATGGCCGGGGCCACCGGGTCGAGCGTCGCCACCAGGATCAGCGTGAAGACCACAGCGGCGGCCAGCTTCGCCACCGGGTTGCGCCGGGCCAGCGGGGCGCCGGGTGCGGCGACCGGTTCGAGGCCGATCACGTGGCCACCCCGGCGGGGGAGCGGTGCAGGGTGAGCGTCGTGTCGGCCAGCGCGGCGACGAAGTCCTCGTCGTGGGTCACCGCGACCACGCCGTGCCCGGCGTCGCGCAGCTCGGCGAGCAGGTCGACCAGCTCCAGCCAGGTCCGCCGGTCCTGGCCGAACGTGGGCTCGTCGCAGATCAGCAGGCGGGGCGCGGTGGCCAGGGCCGTCGCCACACTCAGCCGCCGCGCCTCCCCACCGGAGAGGGTGTACGGGTTGGCGCCGGCCAGCCGGTCCAGCCGCAACCGGTGCAGCAGCTCGTCGACGGTGGCGGTCACCGCCGACTCGGGCCGGCCGGTGCGGCGCGGGCCGAGCGCCAGCTCGTCGCGGACCGTGGCGGTGACGAACTGGTGTTCCGGGTCCTGGAACACCGAACCGATCCGGCGTACCAGCGCGGGTGCCCGCCAGCGGTGCGGGGGAGTACGCGCGTCCCGCCCGGCGAGTGCCGCCGACGCGGTGACGGCGCCCGTGCCGGGCTTCAGCAGGCCGCCCAGGAGCAGCGCCAGTGTGGACTTGCCGGCGCCGTTGGGGCCGAGGACGGCGAGCGCCTCGCCGGCGCGTACCCGGAGATCGGTGGGGTCGAGCCGGGGCGGCAGGCCGAGCCGCTCCGCGGTGAGCAGCACGTCGCCGGGCGGCGTGGTGGCGTGCCGGGGTGGCGCGACGTGGCCGGGTACCCAGACCCCGGCGGTGGCCAGCGCGTCGCCGTGCGCGGCGAAGACCGCCTCGGGCGGCCCGTCGGCGCGCACCCCGCCGCCGGGTTCCAGCACCACGACGCGGTCGACCAGCGGCAGTGCCTCGGTGACCCGGTGCTCGACCAGGACCATCGTGGTGTCCGGGTCGAGCGCGTTCGCGACGGCCCGGCGGATCAGGGTGGCACCGGCCGGGTCGAGGTTGGCGGTGGGCTCGTCGAGCAGCAGCAGCCCGGGACGCAGCGCGAGCGTGCCGGCCAGCGCCAGCCGCTGCTGCTCGCCGCCGCTGAGCGCTGCGGTGGGGCGGTCCCTGTCGTACGGGAAGCCGACCCGGTGCAGCGCCTCGTCGACGCGGGGCCAGATCTCCCCGGCGGGTACGCCACGGTTCTCCAGCCCGAACGCCACGTCGTCGCCGGAGCGGGCCATCACGAGCTGGGTCTCCGGGTCCTGGAAGACGATGCCGACGCGCTCGCGGGCCTTGCGCGGGTCCAGCCCGTCGATCTCGACGGTGCCCTCCTGCTCGCCGGAGTCCTCCGGCAGCAGCCCGGCCAGCGCGGCCAGCAGCGTGCTCTTACCGGCGCCGGAGGGTCCGAGCAGCAGCACCCGCTCGCCGCTCTCCACGCGCAGATCCACCCCGCGCAGAGCCCAGCGTTTCCGTCCCCCGTGCCGCCACCCGAACCCCCGCAGCACCACCCCGCTCACCGCCCACCCACCCCCTCTTCTCCGTCGATCATGAGGTTGACGGCGATGACGGGTGCCGAAACGGCCGCCAACTTCATGATCGACACGATGGAGGCGTCAGACCAGGGCTCGGTCGCGGCCGGCGGGGAAGCGGTCCAGGACGCCGGTGTTCGCCAGCGCGCGGGTGAGGACGTGCGCGCCGAAACCGGCGACGATCGTGGCGCTGACGATCGTGATCAGCGCGTACGGGAGGCGGTAGGAGGCGAAGTCGAACGCCTTGTTCCAGTAGACGAAGTCGAAGATCGCCGCGCCGAGGCCGGTCAGCGCGCCGGCCAGCACCGCCACCGGCAGTCGGAACGAGCGGTACCGGAACGCGGCGAAGGCCAGCTCGGCGCCGATGCCCTGCATCAGGCCCTGGAGGATCACGATGCTCGCCCACTGGCTGCCCAGCAGGGCCGAGATGATCGCGGCCACCGTCTCGCAGTACAGCGCGGCGCCCGGCTTGCGGATGATCAGGCCGGCGAGCACCGCCGGGATCAGCCAGACGCCGTAGAGCACGGCCTGTGCCGGCGGGAAGAACGCGAACGCCGCGTCGGTGGCGCTCCAGAGCAGGCCCCAGGCCCAGAAGACGACGCCGAAGGCGACGGCGATGACCGAGGCGACGACGATGTCGACGGTACGCCAGCGGTTGCTGTCGGTGTGGTTCACGGTTGGCTCCCAGTTCGTCGAGGTGAACCAGGAGAAGACGCACGCCGCGCCCGGTGGTCACCGGACGGCGACGCGGCTGGAGGTCGACCGAACTCCCTGCGCTGGCATTACCCAGATCAGGTTCGAGGGTCTGCGGGCACCGGCCCGCACTCTCAGCGCTGTGCGCTCCCCTGTCGGATGTGAAGTTGTCTCGTCGCAGACGCTAGCACCGACCACGGGCCCCGGCCCAGCAGGGCGAGTGTCGGTATGGTGGCGATCATGCTGGTGGATGCGCGGGGACTGACGTTCGAGGTACGCGCCGGCGGCCCCGAGGACGGTGACCCGGTCCTGTTGCTGCACGGCTTTCCGCAGCACTCCGGTGAGTGGGACGCGGTCACGCCCGCGCTGCACGCCGCCGGGCTGCGCACGTACGCGCTCGACCAGCGCGGCTACTCGCCCGGCGCGCGTCCGGCGGACGTCGGGGCGTACCGGATTCCGGAGCTGGTGGCCGACGCGGCCGCGGTGCTCGACGCGCTCGGGGTGACATGCGCGCACGTGGTCGGCCACGACTGGGGCGCGATCGTGGCGTGGGGGCTGGCGGCGGCGCACCCGGAGCGGGTGCGGACGCTGACCGCGGTGTCGGTGCCGCACCCGGCCGCGATGGGGCACGCGCTCGCCACCGACCCGCGGCAGAAGGTCAAGTCCGCCTACATCGCGTTGTTCCGCAAGCCCGGTACGGCGGAGAAGGTGCTGCTGGCGTGGAACGGCGCCACGCTGCGCAAGCTGCTGAGCGGAGTGGGCGACGCCGACGTGGTGGCCCGGTACGCCGAGCCGATGCGTGAGCCGGGCGCGTTGACGGCGGCGCTGAACTGGTACCGCGCGATGACCGGTGCGGACATGAAGGCGGTCGCCCCGGTCGGGGTGTCCACCACGTTCGTGTGGAGCGACAAGGACGTGGCGATCGGCCGGACGGCCGCGCAGGCGTGCGCCGCGCACGTCACCGGTGACTACCGGTTCGTGACGCTGTCCGGCGTCAGCCACTGGATCCCGGACGAGGCGCCCGGCCCGCTGGCCGAGGCGATCCTCGCCCGGTGCGCGGGAACGGAGGAGGCATGACGGTGAGCGCCGAGGCGTACCTGGCGGTGGTGACCGAGACGATCGGCCGGGTCGCCGCCGAGCAGCGGCAGAACGTGGCCGACGCGGCCGACCTGATCGCGGCGGCGCTGCGCGCCGACGGTGTGGTGCACGCGTTCGGCACCGGGCACTCCGAGGCGCTGGCCATGGAGATCGCCGGCCGGGCCGGCGGGCTGGTGCCCACCAACCGGATCGCGCTGCGTGACCTGGTGCTGATCGGCGGCGACCCGGCCGACGTGCTCGGCCCGAAGCTGGAACGCGACCCGGCGGTGGCGCACCGCCTCTACGAGCTGGCGCCGATCCGGCCGCAGGACGTGTTCGTGCTGGCCTCGAACTCGGGCGTGAACGGGGCGATGGTCGAGTTCGCGTCCATCGTGAAGGAACGCGGGCACGGCCTGGTGGCGATCACGTCGGCACAGCACTCGGCGCGGATGACCTCGCGGCACCCGTCCGGCCGCAAGCTGGCCGACTTCGCCGACGTGGTGCTGGACAACGGCGCCCCGTACGGCGACGCCACGCTGCCGCTGCCGGGCGGCGGCGCGGTCGGCGCGGTCTCCTCGATCACCGCGGCGCTGCTCGCCCAGCAGATCGTCGCCGAGGTGGTGGCCCGGCTGGTCGCGGCGGGGCAGCGCCCGCCGGTCTACCTGTCCGCGAACATCACCGGCGGCGACGAGCACAACGCCGAACTGGAGGCACGGTACGCGGGCCGGATCCGCCGCGGTTCCTGAACCGGTTTCGTGATCATCCGTACGGGGCACAGGCGGTCCTGCCGGTGGGCGTTCACCCGCCGGCCGTGCCGTCTCCCGGGGAGGTCCGCGAGTGTCCAAGGAATCCGAGAAGCAGCGCTGGCAGCGCAACTTCGCCGATCTGTTGCAGGAGCTGCGGGTCGCGCAGACCGGCGTGCAGATCCTCTTCGCCTTCCTGCTGACGCTGCCGTTCAGCAACGGGTTCGGCCGGACCACGGAGTTCCAGCGCGACGTCTACATCGTGGCGCTGCTGACCGCCGCCGCGTCCGCCGCGATGATCATTTCTCCGGTCGCGTTCCACCGGGCGCTGTTCCGGCAGGGGCGTAAGCCGGAGCTGGTCCGGTTCGCCCACCGGATGGCCACCGGCGGCCTGTTCTTCATGCTGATCGCGATGGTCAGCTCGGTCCTGCTGGTCACCGACTTCGTGCTGGACCGGCCGATCGCGTTCCTGCTCAGCGCGCTCACCGGCCTCTGGTTCCTGATCTTCTGGGCCATCCTGCCGTTCAGCCGGCGCAACTGGGGTGAGGACGACATCGACGACGAGGACGACAACCCGCAGACGCTCACCGACTGACCGTCCGCCAAATCGGACGTGCACGCAGCGCTACCCCTGGGTAACACCCGGGGGTAGCGTCGTTTTCGTCGAACGCGTCGACGCAGCCGGACCGACGAGGAGGCAGCCGTGACCACGACACAGAACAGCCGGCCCGAGTCACCAGACGGCGCGGGGCCGCTGCCCGCCGAGGCGGGCCAGGTCTCCGAGAAGGAGGCCCGGCAGGTAGCCGAGGCGGCCCGCGAGTCGGCCTGGGACCGGCCCAGCTTCGGCAAGGAACTGTTCCTCGGCCGATTCCGGCTCGACCTGATCGACCCGTGGCCCCGCCCCGATCCGGCCGAGGTGGCCCGCGCCGACGAGTTCCTCGGCTCGCTGCGCGCGTACCTGACGTCCGAGGTGGACGGCGAGGCGATCGAGCGGGACGCGCGCATCCCCGACGAGGTGTTCCACGGCCTGGCCGGGCTCGGCACGTTCGGCATGAAGATCGACCGTCAGTACGGCGGGCTGGGGCTGAGTAACCTGCACTACTGCCGGGCGCTGATGCTCGTCGGCTCGGTGAACCCGGCGGTCAGCGCGCTGCTCTCCGCGCACCAGTCGATCGGCGTGCCGCAGCCGCTGAAGATGTTCGGCACGCCCGAGCAGAAGGAACGGTTCCTGCCCCGGCTCGCCGCCGGTGAGGTCTCCGCGTTCCTGCTCACCGAGCCGGACGTCGGCTCCGACCCGGCCCGGCTCGCCACCACCGCCGAGCCGACCGCCGACGGCACCGGCTACCGGCTCAACGGGGTGAAGCTCTGGGCCACGAACGGCACGCTCGCCACGCTGCTGGTGGTGATGGCCCGGGTGCCGGCCGGCGAGGGGCGGCGCGGCGGCATCACCGCGTTCGTGGTGGAGGGCGACAGCGACGGCATCACCGTGGAGCGGCGCAACTCCTTCGTCGGGTTGCGCGGCCTGGAGAACAGCCTCACCCGGTTCCACGACGTGTTCGTGCCGAAGGAGAACGTGATCGGCGGTGAGGGCAAGGGCCTCAAGATCGCGCTGACCACGTTGAACACCGGCCGGCTCTCGCTGCCTGCCATGTGCGTCGGCGCCGGGAAGTGGGCGCTCAACGTGGCCCGCGAGTGGGCGGCGGACCGGGTCCAGTGGGGCCGCCCGGTGGGCGAGCACGAGGCGGTGGCGAAGAAGCTGGCCTTCATCACCGCCACCACGTACGGCATGGAGTCCATGCTCGACCTGTCCTGCATGCTCGCCGACGACGACCGCAACGACATCCGGATCGAGGCGGCGCTGGTCAAGCTCTACGCCAGCGAGATGGCCTGGCGGATCGCCGACGAGCTGATCCAGATCCGCGGTGGCCGTGGCTACGAGACGGCCGACTCGCTCGCCGCCCGGGGGGAACGGCCGGCCGCCGTCGAGCAGCTCCTGCGCGACCTGCGGATCAACCGGATCTTCGAGGGCTCCACCGAGATCATGCACCTGCTGATCGCCCGCGAGGCGGTCGACGCGCACCTGTCCGTCGCGGGCGACATCATCGACCCCGACGCGGGGCTGGGCCGCAAGGCGAAGGCGGGCGCGCGGGCCGGCGCCTTCTACGCGAGGTGGCTGCCCACGCTCGCCGTCGGGAAGGGGCAGACGCCCGGGGCGTACCAGGAGTTCGGGCCGCTGGCCGGGCACCTGCGCCACGTCGAGCGGACGTCCCGCAAGCTGGCCCGGTCGACGTTCTACGCGATGTCGCGGTGGCAGGGGAAGATGGAGCGCAAGCAGGCGTTCCTCGGCCGGGTGGTGGACATCGGCGCGGAGCTGTTCGCGATGAGCGCGGTCTGCGTCCGGGCCTACGCCGAGCGGGACGCGCACCCGGAGAACGTCGAGCTGGCCGACCTGTTCTGCCGGCAGGCGCGGCTGCGCGTCGACGAGCTGTTCACCGGCCTGTGGTCGAACACCGACTCGGTCGACGTGGCCGCCGCCAAGCGGATCGTCGCCGGCCGGTACGCCTCGGTGGAGGAGGGTGTCGTCACCCCGCCCGCCGACCTGCCCTGGGTGGCCCGCTGGGAGCCGGGGCCGTCCACCGAGCAGGACGTACGCCGTCGCATCCCGCCCGCCGGCTGACCGGACCACCAGGCGGCCGTGCCGTCCGGACGGCCGCCGAGCGCGGCCGCCGGGCGGTCAGCGCGCGATCGCCCAGGCCAGGATGCCGGCCAGGATCAGGCCGTTGAGGCCGGCCAGCACCAGGTACGCCGACGGCGGGATCTTGCGGCCCTTGCGGACGAAACTCACCAGCACGCCTGCGTATCCCAGCAGCAGCACGGCGACGACGATCAGGAAGTACAGCACCGGCACACCTTACCGGCCGCCGCGCAGCCCCAGTTCGCGCAGCTCCAGCGCGGCGAGCGCGTCGACAGTCGCGTCGTCGCCGCGCCGCCACGCCTCGGCGACGTCGGGCGCGATCCGGGTCAGCTTCGACAGCGGCTGACCGGCCAGCGCGCGCAGCGCCAGCAGGTCCCGGCCGGCCGGGACACCCGCCAGGGCCTTCGCCGCGCCGGCCCGGCGCATCCAGCGCAGGCGCAGCGGCAGCCAGCCGAACAGCACCAGGCCGAGCGGGAACACCAGCACCGCGACGGTCAGCCCGAGCGCGAGCTGCCCGACCAGCTCCTGCTGGTCGCGGCCCGCCTCGGCGACCGAGCGGGCGGCGTCGGCGGCCCGGGTGAACGGCGCGGTCAGCTCGTCGCCGACGATCGGCACCCGGCCGACCTTGCCGCCGGCGTCGGCCAGGTTGTCGGCGAGTCCACCGCCGGCCCCCTCCAGCTTCTGCCCCGGTACGGCGAGCTTCTCGACCACGTCGTGCAGCCACAGCGCGAAGCGGATCGCCGCGTACACCCAGACGACCACGAGCAGGTCGGTGAGGAACTGGCGGACGGCGGTGGGAAAACGGTCGGCGTAGATCTTCACGCCGGACAGCGTCCCACGGCGCGGGCGCGTCGGCACGTGGCCGATTTCCCGCTCAGTGCGACCCTTCACCGGCGTGACTGACCGCGTCCGCCACGATGTGCGCGACGTGGTCGTCGACCAGCGCGTACGCGATCTCCCGGCCGCGCCGCGACCCGCGCACCACCCCGGCGCCCCGCAGCACCCGCAGGTGCTGGGAGACCAGCGGCTGCGGCGCGCCGAGCTTCTCGACCAGCTCGTGCACGCAGCGTTCGCCCTCGGCCAGCTCGCTGACGATCGCGAGCCGGATCGGGGCCGAGAGCGCGCGCAGCAGGTCACCCGCACCCTCGAAGGCGTCGTACCCGTTCGTGCCGGTCACCCTGTAACGGTAACCAATCCCAGCTGCGCCGGCGGGCAGGGCCTCACCGCAGCAGCACCTCGTGCTCGACCGGCTCGGGCGGCGGCGTGGCCCGGTCGGCCCGAACCCGCCGCCGCAGCGCCCGCAGACCGGCCGCCGCCAGCGCGACCAGCAGGAACGAGCCGATCGCCACGAGCACCACCGACGCGCCGGGGGCGGTGTCGGCGGTCGCGGCCACCCAGACCCCGGTGCCGGCGGCGAACAGGCCCAGCGCCATGGCCGCCGTCATGGTGGAGCGGAAGCCCCGGGTCACCTGCTGCGCGGTCGCCACCGGCACCACCATCAGCGCGCTGATCAGCAGCACCCCGACCGCCCGCATGGCGATGGTCACCGTGACCGCGGTGCCGACCGCGATGAGCAGGTTCAGCGCCCGCACCGGCAGGCCGGACACCCGGGCGTACTCCTCGTCGTGGCAGACCGCGAACAGCGCCGGGCGCAGCACCAGCATGGTCACCAGCAGCACCGCGCCGAGCACCCCGATGGTGATCAGGTCGGTGCGGGAGGTGGTGGTCAGCGACCCGAACAGGTACGCGTTGAGCGACCCGCTGCTGGCGTCGGACAGCCCGACCAGCATCACGCCACCGGCGATGCCGCCGTAGAACAGCAACGCCAGCGCCAGGTCGCCGGAGGTGCGCCCGTACGCGCGGACCAGCTCGATCACGACCGCGCCGAGCGTCGCGGCGATCACCGCCACCAGCACGGGGGAGCGGTTGAGCAGCAGTCCCGCACCGACGCCGGTGAGCGCCACGTGCCCGAGCCCGTCGCCGATCAACGCAAGCCGGCGCTGCACCAGGTAGATGCCGAGGGCCGGGGCGGCCAACCCGATGATCAGCGCGCCGACCAGGGCACGGAGCATGAAGTCGTACTGGAAGAGATCCATCTCAGATGCCTGTCCAGAGCCGGGCGGGCTCCTCGTCGCAGTGCGGGTGCACGTGCTCGTGGTCCGGGTCGGCGTGGTGGCCGGCCGGTTCGGGCACCGCGCCGTCGTGGGCGATCCCGCCCTGGTGCACCACCACGGCCCGGCTGATCAGCGGGCGCAGCGGGCCCAGCTCGTGCGCGACGAGCAGGACCGTGCCGCCGCCGTCGCGGAACGCGCGCAGCGCCCCGGCGAACGCCTCCTGGCTCGCAGCGTCCACCCCGGCGGTCGGCTCGTCCAGCACCAGCAGCTCCGGCCCGCCGGCCAGCGCGCGGGCGATCAGGGTGCGCTGCTGCTGGCCGCCGGAGAGCGTGGACACCGGGTCACCGGCCCGGTCGGCGAGCCCGACCGCGTCCAGTGCCGCCGCCACCGCCTCCCGGTCCGCCCGCCCGGCCGGACGCAGCACGCCCCGGCGGGCCAGCCGCCCGGACGCCACCACCTCGCGCACGGTGGCTGGTACTCCGCTGCCCGCGCCGAGCCGCTGCGGCACGTACCCGATGCGGTGCCACTGCCGGAAGCGGCGCTGCGGCGTGCCGAACAGGTCGACCGACCCGGCGCCGACCGGCACCAGGCCGAGCGCGGCGCGCACGAGCGTCGACTTGCCGGAGCCGTTGGCGCCGAGCACGGCGACCACCTCGCCGGCGGTCACTGTCAGCGAGACGTCACGCAGCACCGGGCGGCCGTCGTAGCCGACTGTGGCGTGCGCGATCTCGATCACGGGTGAGGTCATGAACAGTCCAGAGCGGTTCGCAGGGTCTGCAGGTTGGTGCGCATCGCGGAGAGGTAGTCGCCGTCGGCGGGCGGGCCCTCCAGCGGGTCCAGGACGGCCGTCTTCGCCCCGACCTCACGCGCGATCGTCTCGGCGACCTTCGGGCTGACCAGGGTCTCGAAGAAGATCGTGCCGGCCTGGTGCTCCCGGGCCTCCTCGGCGACCTCGGCGAGGCGCTTCGGGGACGGCTCGGACTCCGGGGTGAGCCCGCTGATGCCGATCTGTTCCAGCTGGTAGCGCTCGGTCAGGTAGCCGAACGCGGTGTGGCTGGTGACGATCTCCCGGCGCTGGCAGGTGCGCAGGCCGTCGGCGTACTCGGTGTCCAGCTTCGTCAGCTCGGTGCGCAGCGCGCCGGCGCGGGCGGTGTAGTCGGCGGCGTGGTCCGGGTCGGCCTTGCCGAGGCGCTCGGCGAGCTTGTCGCCGATGGTGGCCAGCCGGGTCGGGTCGAGCCAGACATGCGGGTCCTTGCCGCCGCTCTCCTCGGCGTGCCCGGCCTCGCCCTCGTGATCGTGGTCGTGGCCACCGGCGGCCGCGTCCCGCAGCGGCGTCACGCCCGCCACGTCGAACGCGCGGTCGCCGCCGTTCTGCTCCACCGCCTCGTCCACCGCCGGCTGGAAGCCGCTGAGGTAGACGACCACGTCGGCGTCGACGACCTGGCCGACCTGCCGCGGGTTGAGTTCCAGGTCGTGCGGCTCGGCGCCGGGCTTGGTCAGGTTGCTGACCGCGACCGTGTCGCCGCCGATCCGCTCGGCCAGGAACTGGAGCGGGTAGAACGCGGCCACCACGTCGATCCTGCCCGGCCCGCTCGCGCCGCCTGTGCCGTCCGCGCAGGCGGTCAGGCCGGCGGCGGCGAGCAGGGCGGTGGCTGCGGCGGTCAGGATACGGCGAGGTGCACGAACGGTCATGGGCTCAACTGTCCGCGACAACGAAAACTATTGTCAAAAACGCATGATTGCATGTCAGCGCAGGTCAGCTCGGTTCTGCTTGCCCGAGTCAGCCGACCATGAGCTTCGCCAGCGCCACCGCGATCAACAAGGTGAGCATCACCAGCCGGAGCATCCGGGTCGCCGGGGCCTGCACCGGCCAGGTGACCGACATCAGCCAGACCAGCACGCCGGCCAGCACGAGCAGCAGGACGCCGCCCGCCGGGCCGGGCGCGAAGAGGCCGACAAGCACCAGGGCCAGCGCGGCCAGGAACACCGCCGTCGGGTTGAGCCGTGCCAACCGGGACAGCACGGGACTCTGCGTACGCTGCATGCCACAAACTCTACGAGGAGGAACCCCGTGCTGGTCACCAACCGCTTCGTGGTGGAAGCCGAAACGGTGGACGAGTTCACCCGTGCGGCGCACGCCGCGCTGGCCGCGCTCGCCGCCCGCCCCGGCTACCTGCGCGGTGAACTGCTGCGGGCGCTCGACGACCCGGACCACTGGGTCCTGATCACCGAGTGGGAGTCGGTCGGTGCGTACCGGCGGGCGCTCGGCGGATTCGACGTCAAGGTCACCGCCGTGCCGCTGCTCGCCCGATCGGTGGACGAGCCGTCGGCGTACGAGACGCTCGCCAGCGCCGCCCCCGAGGGTGAGATCGTCGTCGTCGCCAGCGATCGCGCCGCAGGTCCGTATCGCTGAGTGCCGGGGCACTACCCTGGCGCGTATGACCGCTCCCGGACCGGCCGCGCCACCCCCGTCATCCGTTCCGCCCGCGCTGCCGGCGGAACACGGGGTGCCCGCGCCGCCGCAGGGGCCCGGCGCCGCGCCGCCGTTCGCCGCCCCGCCCACCGAGGGCGGGCGGACCCGGCTCTGGCTCGGCCTCGGCGCGGGCGCGCTCGCAGTGCTGATCTGCTGCGGTGGGGGCGGGGCGGCAGTGGTCGGCCTGGCGGTGAGCAACGCCCAGGCGATCGGTGAGCAGGGCCGGGCGGTCACGAACGACTACTACCAGGCGCTCGTGGCCCGGGAGTGGTCCAAGGCGTACGACACGCTCTGCGACGACATCCGGCGACGCGAGCCCCGGCGCGAGTTCGAGCGCCGGGTGGCGACCGAGCCGCAGATCTCCGGCTACCGGGTGGGCGAGGTCGACCTCACCACGCTCACCGTGCCGGTGGACGTCACGCTCGCCGGCGGCCGGCGGGAGGCGCAGACCGTGACGCTCGCGCCGGACCAGCAGACGGGCGGCGTGGAGGTCTGCGGGGTGAGCTGACCGGCCCCCGGTATTCTGCTGGGCTCGGGACGGACACGGTCGTACCGTTGTCCCGAACAGCCCGGTTCCATCCATCTCAACCGCGCCGACCGCCAGCCGGCGTAGGAGGAAACATGCCAGCCGACCGTATCGACGCCGTCACCAGCCTCGCCAAGCGCCGGGGCTTCGTCTTTCCCTCCAGCGAGATCTACGGGGGCACCCGGTCGGCGTGGGACTATGGTCCGCTCGGCGTCGAGCTGAAGGAGAACGTCCGCCGGCAGTGGTGGCGGACCATGGTGCAGCAGCGCGACGACGTCGTCGGCCTCGACTCGGCGGTCATCCTGGCCCGCAAGGTCTGGGAGGCCAGCGGCCACATCGCCGAGTTCGTCGACCCGCTGACCGAGTGTCAGTCCTGCCACAAGCGGTTCCGGGCCGACCACCTGGAAGAGGCGTACGAGGCCAAGCACGGCAAGCCGCTGACCTCGCTGACGGAGCTGAACTGCCCCAACTGCGGCAACAAGGGCACCTTCACCGAGCCGAAGATGTTCAACGGCCTGATGAAGACCTACCTGGGCCCGGTGGAGAGCGACGAGGGCATGCACTACCTGCGCCCGGAGACCGCCCAGGGCATCTTCGTCAACTACAAGAACGTGGAGACGGTCGCCCGCAAGAAGCCGCCGTTCGGCATCGCGCAGACCGGCAAGTCGTTCCGCAACGAGATCACCCCGGGCAACTTCATCTTCCGGACCCGTGAGTTCGAGCAGATGGAGATGGAGTTCTTCGTCGAGCCGGGCACCGACGAGCAGTGGCACGAGTACTGGCTCTCCGAGCGCTGGAACTGGTACCTCGACCTGGGCCTGTCCGAGGAGAACCTGCGCTTCTACGAGCACCCCAAGGAGAAGCTCTCCCACTACTCGAAGCGCACCGTCGACATCGAGTACCGGTTCCGGTTCGGCGGCAGCGAGTTCGCCGAGCTGGAGGGCATCGCCAACCGCACCGACTTCGACCTTGCCACGCACAGCAAGCACTCCGGCGTCGACCTGTCGTACTTCGACCAGGGCAAGGGCGAGCGCTGGATGCCGTACGTGATCGAGCCGGCCGCCGGCCTCACCCGCGCGGTGCTGGCGTTCCTGCTCGAGGCGTACGACGAGGACGAGGCGCCGAACACCAAGGGCGGCGTGGACAAGCGCACCGTCATGCGGTTCGACCCGCGCCTGGCCCCGGTCAAGGTCGCCGTGCTGCCGCTGTCGCGCAACGAGGCGCTGTCGCCGAAGGCCAAGCAGCTCGCCACCGACCTGCGCAAGCGCTGGGTGGTCGAGTTCGACGACTCGCAGGCGATCGGCCGCCGCTACCGTCGGCAGGACGAGATCGGCACGCCGTTCTGCGTCACAGTCGACTTCGACACGCTCGACGACAACGCGGTCACGGTCCGGAACCGGGACACGATGGCCCAGGAGCGCGTCTCGCTGGACCAGGTCGAGCGCTACCTGATCGAGCGCCTGCCCGGCTGCTGAGCGTGTGAAGGGCCCCTTCTTAACGCCTCGCGTAGAGAAGGGGCCCCTTCTTAACACCCCTCATCCGGGGGAGATCGGCTCCGCCCGTACGCCGGTCCCGGCGCCCAGCCCGCGCCGGGCCGCGTACGCGTCCTCCACCATCCGCCGCACACGGCCCGGCTCCCGGCGGATCTGCGCCGGCGTGAAGTGCAGGATGAGCACCCCGTACCGGCTCAGCTCGTTGTGTCGGTCCAGCGTCCGCGCCCAGTCGTTCGGGCTGAGGTGGTACTCCCGCGAGTCGACCTCCAGCGCCACCGCGCAGTCGGCGAGGTAGCCGTCCGGCGTCGGCAGGCGGGTGCCGTCGGCCGCCGACAGCCGCGGGTTCCACAGGATCCCGCCGAGCACGCCGCTGGCGCCCAGGCACTCCCGCAGCTCCGTCTCCGGCGCCGAGCGGACCCCATCGGTGATCTCCGCGAACGCCTTCCGGATCAGGGCGGTGCGGCTGCGCCGGGCCCGGCGGATCTCCGCGTCCAGGCTGTCCAGGTCGGTGAAACCGCGCTGCACGGCCTCGGCCACCGTCGCCCGTACCGGCCGCAGCCGGCGCAGGTCGCGGGCCGCGTCCACGACCGCCCGGGCCGGCGAGCACACCGGGTACAGCGCGGTCCGCCGGGCCCGCGGATCAAGCTCCAGGGCCCGCGCGATCACCGCGTGACCGGCCGAGCGGCGCCGCACGTGGTGCGGCAGGATCAGGTGTACGTCAGCAGTGCGCGGACTGTGCCGGAAGCCGTACCAGATCAGGGCGGCCAGGCCGGTGAGCTGCGCGTCGGCGCCCGCGTAGAGCGCCGCCGAGATGCGTCGCTGCTCGTCGGTGAGGGTGCCGGTGACGAGCGCGTACGTGGCCGGCAGCACGCGCTGCCACAGGCCGCGCCGGGTCTGCCGGTACAGGTACATGTCGTCGTATCCGACGCCGAGCAGCTGCGTCCGGGTGACGATCTGGTGCTGGCGCTCGGCCAGGTCGCTGAGTTCGGGTGGCTGTTCGCGCATGCCCGGTAGCGTGCGGGCTCGACCGCTGCTCCTCCTGCCCGTCCGCCCGGCCTGTGGACAGCCTCCCCGGTTGTGGAGAACGCCCGCCGGGCTGGCCGGCTGTGATATGTGCCCTGTTAACAAGGGGCCCCTGCTCTACCGGAGACGTTAAGAGGGGGCCCTTCCTTACACTTGTGCGGTGACTGCCCCGACCCTGCCCGCGTTGACCATCGGCCCGCACCGGGTGTGGCCGCCGGTGGTGCTCGCGCCGATGGCCGGGATCACCAACGTCGGCTTCCGCCGGCTCTGCCGTGAGCAGGGCGGCGGCATCTACGTCTGCGAGATGATCACCACCCGTGCGCTCGTCGAGCGGAACCCGAAGACGCTGCGCATGATCGCCTTCGGCGCCGAGGAGAAGCCCCGCAGCCTCCAGCTCTACGGCACCGACCCGGAGATCACCGCCGCCGCCGTGCGGATCGTGGTCGAGCGCGACCTGGCCGACCACATCGACCTGAACTTCGGCTGCCCGGTGCCCAAGGTGACCCGCCGGGGCGGCGGCTCGGCCCTGCCGTGGCGCCGCCGGCTGTTCGCCCGGCTGGTCAGGGCCGCGGTGGACGCCGCGTCACCCGCCGGGGTGCCGGTCACCGTCAAGATGCGCAAGGGCATCGACGACGACCACCTGACGTACGTCGAGGCGGGGCTGGCGGCCCAGGACGCGGGCGTCGCGGCGGTCGCCCTGCACGGGCGTACGGCCGCGCAGCGCTACTCCGGCACCGCCGACTGGGATGCGATCGCCACGCTCAAGTCGGCGCTCGACGTGCCGGTGCTCGGCAACGGCGACATCTGGGAGGCCGACGACGCGCTGCGGATGGTCGCGCACACCGGCGTCGACGGCGTGGTGATCGGGCGCGGCTGCCTGGGCCGGCCGTGGCTGTTCGCCGACCTGGAGGCCGCGTTCAACGGGAGCGCCGAGCGGCGGCTACCGAGCCTCGGCGAGGTGGCGGTGACCATGCGGCGGCACGCCGAACTGCTGGTGGAGCAGTTCGTGGCGGGCGCGCGCAACCCGGCCCGCGGCGAGCGGGACGGCTGCACCGACTTCCGCAAGCACGTCGCCTGGTACCTGAAGGGCTTCCCGATCGGCAGCGAACTGCGCCGCTCGCTCGCCATGATCGAGAGCCTGGCGCAGCTCGACGACCTGCTCGGCAAGCTCGACCCGGCCGTACCGTTCCCGGTGGAGAACCTCGGCCAGCCGCGTGGCCGCACCAACTCCCCGGGCAAGGTATTCCTGCCCGACGGCTGGCTGGCCAGCCGCGACGACGACACCCCGCCCGACGGCGCCGAGCTGGACGACTCGGGCGGCTGACCGCTGACCCCGGACACGCCGAAGGGCCCGACCCCCGTTCCGGGGTCGGGCCCTTCGTCATTGTCACTCGGTCAGGAGCTGTAGCCGCGGCTGGCGATCCAGCGGGCGAGCTCGTCCACGTCGATCCGGTAGGAGGCCTGGTCCGGGTTCGCCGAGTCGGCGATCGTCACGACCTTGCCGCCGTCGCGGTAGCCGACCACGCTGATGTAGTGGCCACCCTCGAACGAGTGGGTGTTGCCGTCGGTGTCGGTCGCGGTGCCGGCGATGTTCGCCACCACGGCCCGGCCGTCGTCCACAGTGCGCACCACGTCGGCACGCAGCTTTTCCACCTTCTCACCGGCCTTGTCCACCGGGATCTCGGTCGACTTGTAGACGTCCTTACCGGTCTCCTTGTTGAGCACCGGCGTGATGTCGTTGATGGAGTTGGTGCCGGCCTCGGTGGTGCCCATCTCCTTGGCCATGGCGTCCACGTCGATGTTCTTGCCCTGCACGCTCAGCGCGTTACGGGCCGCGGCCGGGCCACAGAAGTAGAAGTTGGGCTGCGCCTCGTAGCGCACGTCCAGCTCACGCTCGCCGTGCTTGCGGTCGGTGGTGACGACCTGGGCGGCGCGCTCGGCCGGGGTGGCCTGGGCGGCGATGGCGGGGCCGGCGATGCCACCGGCGGTGGCGGCGATACCGGCGACGGTCAGAGCGGTCTTGCGCAGCAGAGTGGTAGCCATGATCAGTTGCCTCTCTGTCGGGGGTACGCGGCGATGGGGGATGCCGCGAATAAAGATCAGGTGGCCCGGTATGTGCGTCGGGCCGGTGGCTCGCTCGGGCGACCAGCGGGGTGGCCTGCTCCGGCGGCTCGGGGATGTAACGACCGGGGGCCCCGGGGTCATTCCCGGGGAGTGCTGCCCGGCGGTGGGGCCGGCTCGACAGGCGCTGTCGGCCTGCTCGGCGGCTCCGGGGATGTAACGACCGGCGTCCCGGCCTGATTCCCGGCCCGAGGGGGCGGGCGGTCGGCGGGAGCGGCGCGGTCTGCCATGTACAACGCCCCGCACCCACCGCCGATTCCACCCCACGGGTGACCCCGACCACCCCGAATCCGGACACCGAGCCCATCAGGGCTGCCGCCGACACCGAACCCCGCCCGCCCTCGCCGCAGTCACCCCGCCCCGGCCACCTCAAGGGCTCCCCCCAACCCCCCACCCCGTTGATCAAGGAGTTTGTGTCCGTCTGAGGCCGCGCACCGGGCACAAACTCCTTGATCACCGATCCGATGGGAGGGGGGGTGAGTCGCCTTGGTGCCCGATGTCGGGCTCTGGGCGGGTGAGCTTCGAGATCTTGGTAGATCGGCGCCCCTCCGAGGGCTGTTCCGTACCAAGATCTTCGGGTCGCTCGGGGCGCTCGGGGCGCTCGGGGCGCTCGGGGCGCTCGGGAGGGAGTGCGCGACGGCGAGGGGCGGCTGGATGTCGCCGCCCGGGGATGAGGGCGTCGATCATGAAGTTGACGGCGTTTTGTGTCCGGTTTGTCGCCGTCAACTTCATGATCGACGGGGTTCGGCGCCCCGTGCGCGGTCAGGGGGTGGTGTGGGTGGTGGGGGTGGGGGTGGGCTGGGTGGGGATCTGGGCTGGGGTGGTGGGCCAGGGGATCTCGGGGGAGGGGTGGAAGGCGATGCCGGCTGTGGACCAGCGCGGGCCGTGTGCGGCCAGCCGGCTGCGGAACCGGGACCAGTCGTGCGTCTCGCGCGGTGACCAGCCGAGTTCGGCGACGGCGGGCAGGCGCGGGAAGAGCATGAACTCGACCTCGGCCGGCGTCGTGATCGACTCGGTCCACAGCGGCGCCTCCACACCCAGCACCGCCTCGGCCGGTACGCCCCGCACGTGGCTGCCCGGATCCCACTCGTACGCCCGGCGCACGTCGATCAGACCTGCCCAGTCGTGTCCGATCGGGGTGTCCGGGGCGTACTTCATGTCCAGGTACGCGTGGTTGCCGGGGGAGAGGATCAGCCGGGCGCCCCGGCGTACCGCGTCGGCGGTCTCCGGGTCGTCACCGTTCGTGCCCCACCACTGCAGGACGCGCCCGTCGACGTGTGCGGCCGGGGCGAGCTGGTGCCAGCCGACGACGGTCTTGCCGGTGGCGGCCACCAGCCGCTGCGCCCGCTCCACGAAGGAGCGGTAGCTGTCGGCCGGCACCTTGAACGCCTCGTCGCCGCCGAGGTGCAGCCACGGCCCGGGCGTCGACGCGGCCACCTCGCCGACCACGTCCGCGACGAAGGCGTACGTCCGCTCGTCGGCGGGGTCGACGAAGCTGAAGCCGACCTCGGTGCCGGTGTACGGCGGTGGCGCGATCTTGCCGGGCGCCAGTTCGGGGTACGCGACGAGCGCCGCGTTGGTGTGGCCCGGGAGGTCGATCTCGGGCACCACTGTGACGTGGCGGCGGGCGGCGTACGCGACGATGCGGCGGTAGTCGTCACGTGTGTACCAGCCGCCGGGGCCGCCGCCGACCGCTGTCGCACCGCCGACCTCGGCGAGCCGTGGCCAGGAGTCGACGGCGATCCGCCAGCCCTGGTCGTCGGTGAGGTGCAGGTGCAGGTGGTTGAGCTTGTAGCGGGCCAGGTGGTCGACCACCCGCAGCACGTCCTCGACCGCGAAGAAGTGGCGGGCGACGTCGAGCATCGCGCCCCGGTAGGGGAAGCGCGGCCGGTCGACGATCGTGCCGCCGGGTACCGCCCAGCGCGCGGCGACGGCGGTCGGGCTCTCGATCGGCGCGGGTAGCAGCTGCCGCAGCGTCTGCGCGCCGTGGAACAGCCCGGCCGGGGTGGCGGCGGTGATCCGGACGCCGCCGGTGGTCACGTCGAGGCGGTAGCCCTCGTCTCCGAGCCGCGCGTCGTCCGGCTCGCCGGGCCGGGCGGGAACCGCCGCGGACAGCGTGAGCGTCAGCGGGCCGTCCTCGCCGGTGTCGGCGACCGGGAGCGGGAAGCCGGTGGCCGGGCGCAGCCAGCCGGCGAGCTGTTCGGCCACGTCCCGCCCGGCGGGGCTGACCCGCAGCACCGCGTCCGCGCTCAGCGTGAAGTCGCCGGCCGGGTCCGGGCGCACGTGCTCGGGCGCCGGCACCACGTCGCCGAGCCGGACCGGCGCCGGTCCGGCGAGCGCCTCGGCGGCCCGGCCCGCGGCGTCGCGGGCCAGCTCGGCCGCGGGTGCCGGCACACCGGGCAGCGGCACAGCGGGTACGTCGCTGGAAGGGCTGGTGGGACGGGTGTCGGTCGGCTCCGGCCCGGTCTCCGGGGCGGCGGGGTTGGTCGGCACGGCGACGGCTCCGAGGGTGTATTCGCGCGGGATATGGCAAAGGTCAGGTTCCGCGAGATGCAGTGACGTCAAGAGTACGAGGGGGATCGGAATTGCGTGATCGTGCTCGTGGAAGCGTTCCCAAAAACCCGTACGAACGCGGATTGTGGTGACCGTTGTGCCGAAAGTCACCGAACGCTCCCAGGTTTCTCGAAACTCGCCTAGCCTTCGCCCCACCGACGCTGACGAGCCGGGATTACCGGTGGTCACTACCGGGGTATGTCCGAACTGAACCTTCGTTAAGTGTCAATGGCGCGCGTGGGAGGCTCTGGTGGCAGCGCACGATCCGGTCGAGCAGAAGTACGTCTACGACTTCGCCGAGGGCAACAAGGATCTCAAGGATCTGCTCGGCGGCAAGGGGGCCAACCTGGCCGAGATGACGAATCTCGGCCTGCCGGTTCCGCCCGGCTTCACGATCACCACCGAGGCCTGCAAGGCGTACCTGACGACCGGGCGCGAGCCGGACGGCCTGGCCGCCCAGATCGAGGCGCACCTGGAGTCCCTGGAGCGCGAGATGGGCCGGCGCCTCGGCGACCCGGACGACCCGCTGCTGGTCTCGGTACGTTCCGGCGCCAAGTTCTCCATGCCGGGCATGATGGAGACCGTCCTCAACGTCGGCCTCAACGACCGCAGCGTGGTCGGCCTGAGCAACCAGGCGGGCGGGAACGACCGGTTCGCCTGGGACTCGTACCGGCGGCTGATCCAGATGTTCGGCAAGACCGTCTGCGAGGTGCCGGGCGAGGAGTTCGAGCACGCGCTCGACGAGATCAAGCGCGCCAAGGGCACGCACAACGACCTCGACCTGGACGCCGACGACCTGCGCGGGCTTGTCGACGCGTACAAGCAGATCTTCGCCAAGCACACCGGCCGCGAGTTCCCGCAGGAGCCGCGCGAGCAGCTCGACCTCGCCATCCGCGCGGTCTTCGACTCGTGGAACGCGGAGCGGGCGATCCTCTACCGCCGCCAGGAGCGCATCCCGGCCGACCTGGGCACCGCCGTCAACGTGGTGACGATGGTCTTCGGCAACCTCGGTCCCGACTCCGGCACCGGAGTCGCGTTCACCCGCGACCCGGGCAGCGGCGCGCAGGGCATCTACGGCGACTACCTCGCCAACGCCCAGGGTGAGGACGTCGTCGCCGGCATCCGCAACACGGTGCCGTTGCAGGAGCTGGAGCAGCTCGACAAGACCTCCTACGACCAGCTGCTCGGCATCATGGCCCGGCTGGAGGAGCACTACAAGGACCTCTGCGACATCGAGTTCACCATCGAGCGCGGCAAGCTCTGGATGCTCCAGACCCGCGTCGGCAAGCGCACCGCCGCCGCCGCGTTCGTCATCGCCGGGCAGCTCGTCGACGAGGGTCTGATTGACCTGGACGAGGCGCTGCACCGGGTCAACGGCGCGCAGCTCGCCCAGTTGATGTTCCCGCGCTTCCAGCTCGACCACGAGTTCGAGCCGGTGGCCAAGGGCATCGGCGCCTCCCCGGGTGCCGCGTCCGGCAAGGTCGTCTTCACCTCGGCCCGCGCGGTCGAGCTGGCCGCCGAGGGGGAGTCGGTGATCCTGGTCCGCCGGGAGACCAACCCGGACGACCTCAACGGCATGATCGCCGCCAAGGGCATCCTCACCTCCCGGGGCGGCAAGACCAGCCACGCCGCCGTGGTGGCCCGCGGCATGGGCAAGACCTGCGTCTCCGGCGCCGACGAGCTGGAAGTGAACGTACCGGCGAAGAAGTTCACTGTGGGCGACCACGTGGTGAACGAGGGCGACGTGGTCTCGATCGACGGCACCACCGGCAAGGTCTACCTCGGCGAGGTGCCGGTCATGCCGTCCGAGGTGGTGCAGTACTTCGAGGGCGAACTCGACCCGGAGAACACCGACGACGCGCTGGTCCGCTCCGTACACCGGATCATGACGCACGCCGACGCCGCGCGGCGGCTGCGGGTACGCACGAACGCCGACACCGGAGCGGACGCGGCCCGGGCGCGGCGCTTCGGCGCCGAGGGCATCGGCCTGTGCCGCACCGAGCACATGTTCCTCGGCGACCGGCGCGAGCTGGTCGAGCGGCTCATCCTGGCCTCCGGCGAGCGGGAGCGGGAGGACGCGCTCGCCGCGCTGCTGCCGCTGCAGCGGGCCGACTTCATCGAGATCTTCCGCGAGATGGACGGCCTGCCGGTCACCGTGCGGCTGATCGACCCGCCGCTGCACGAGTTCCTGCCCCCGCTGGAACAGCTCGCGGTCAACGTCGCAGTGGCACAGGAGCGCGGCGAGGACGTGGCCAAGGAGGAGGCGCTGCTCGCCGCCGTACGGCGGATGCACGAGGAGAACCCGATGCTGGGCCTGCGCGGCGTCCGGCTCGGCCTGGTCATCCCCGGCCTGTTCGCCATGCAGGTCCGCGCGATCGCGGAGGCCGCCGTCGCGGTCGTCCGCGACGGCGGCAAGGCCTGCCCGGAGATCATGGTGCCGCTGGTCGGGGCCGTGCAGGAGCTGGAGACGGTACGCGCCGAGGCCGAGCGGATCATCGCCGAGGTGGTCGGGGACAGCGGCGTCGAGGTGCTGATCGGCACGATGATCGAGGTGCCCCGGGCGGCGCTGACCGCCGGGCAGATCGCCGAGGCGGCCGAGTTCTTCTCCTTCGGCACCAACGACCTGACCCAGATGGGCTGGGGCTTCTCCCGCGACGACGTGGAGGGCGCGTTCTTCTGGCGCTACCTGGAGCTGGGCATCTTCGGTATCTCGCCGTTCGAGTCGATCGACACCGACGGCGTCGGCCGGCTGGTGCGCATCGCCGCCGAGGAGGGCCGGGCGGCCCGTCCGGGCCTGAAGCTCGGCGTCTGCGGCGAGCACGGCGGCGACCCGGACTCGGTGCACTTCTTCCACGAGGTCGGCCTGGACTACGTCTCCTGCTCGCCGTTCCGGGTGCCGGTGGCCCGGCTGGAGGCAGGGCGCGCGTCGATCACCACCACCGGTTCGGACTCCCGCTGACGCGGCGCGGGGCCGCCGGTGCTCGCCGGCGGCCCCGCGTACGCCCGGCGCGCCTTTCCGGCCTCCTCGGCGTAGCCTGAGCTTCCGCCACGTGTCGATCAGGAGGGGTGGCCGCATGACCGCCGTCTGGGAGAACCTGACCATCGACGCCCGGGATCCGTCCCGGCTCGCCAGTTGGTGGGCGGAGGCCCTCGGCTATCAGGTGATCACCGACAAGCCGGACGAGGTGGAGATCCGCCGGACCCCCGACACGACGCCCGGTCTCGTCTTCGTCCCGGTCTCCGGGCCGAAGGAGGGGAAGAACCGGCTGCACATCGACCTGCGCCCGGCCGACATGGAGGCCGAGGTGGAGCGCCTCGTCGACATGGGCGCCCGGCACGTCGACATCGGCCAGGGGGACGTGGAGTGGACGGTGCTCGCCGACCCGGAGGGCAACGAGTTCTGCGTGCTCCGGGAGCGCGAGGAGTGAGCCGGTCTTGCGAGCCCCGCAGTCGCGACCCTCTGCCAGTCCGGGAGAAATGAGCGACGCGGCGCGGCTGGTCGACGAGGCGCCCAAGGACACCGGGTACGGCCGGTCGCCGTTCGAGCGGGACCGCGCCCGCGTGCTGCACTCGGCGGCGTTCCGCCGGCTCGCCGCGAAGACCCAGGTGCACACCGCCGGGACGAACGACTTCCTGCGTACCCGGCTGACCCACTCGCTGGAGGTCGCGCAGATCGCCCGCGAGATGGGCGCCCGGCTGGGCTGCGACCCGGACGTGGTGGACACCGCCGGGCTGGCGCACGACCTGGGCCACCCGCCGTTCGGGCACAACGGCGAGTACGCCCTGGACGAGCTGGCCGCCGACTGCGGCGGCTTCGAGGGCAACGCGCAGACGCTGCGGGTGCTCACCCGGCTGGAGGCGAAGGTGCTCGCCCCGGACGGGCGCTCGGCCGGGCTGAACCTGACCCGGGCCGCGCTGGACGCGGTGAGCAAGTACCCGTGGCCGCGCCGCCCCGGCGAGCGCAAGTTCGGCGTGTACGCCGACGACCGCCCGGTCTTCGACTGGCTGCGCGAAGGCGCCCCGCCGGGCGACCGGCGCTGCCTGGAGGCCCAGGTGATGGACTGGGCCGACGACGTGGCGTACTCGGTGCACGACGTCGAGGACGGCATCCACGGCGGGTACGTCGACCTGCGCCCGCTGCTGGCCGACGCGGACGAGCGGCGGGCGCTCTGCGCCGACGTGGCCGCCGCCTACTCGGGTGAGGCGCCGGAGGATCTGGGCGAGGTGCTCGCCGGCCTGCTGGCCGATCCGGTGCTCGCCCCGCTTGCCGCGTACGACGGCAGCCACCGCGCGCTCGCCGCGTTGAAGGCCACCACGAGCGTGCTCACCGGCCGGTTCGTCGCCGGCGTGGTGGCCGCGACCGAGCAGCGCCACGGTCCCGGCCCGCACCGCCGCTACGACGCCGACCTGGAGGTGCCGCGCCGGATCCGGGCGCAGTGCGCGCTGCTCAAGGGCATCGCGCTGCGGTACGTGATGCGCCGCCCCGGCGCCGGGGACCGCTACGCGCGGCAGCGCGACGTTCTGACCGGGCTGGTCGCGGCGCTGCTGGATCGGGCGCCGGATGCGCTCGACCCGGTGTTCGCGCCGCTGTGGCGTGACGCGGCGGACGACGCCGCGCGGCTGCGCGTGGTGATCGACCAGGTCGCCTCGCTCACCGATCCGGCCGCGCTGGCCTGGCACGCCCGGCTGGTGTCGCCGAGCTGACCGCATCGTGCCCGGGGCGAGCCATCGAACTTAGGCTAGCCTAAGCGCATGACGGATCGCCCGAAGAAGCTCACCGCCGCCACGGTCGTCCGGACCACGCGGCCCACCCCACACCTGATCCGCCTGGTCCTGGGCGGCGCCGAGCTGGCCGGACTGCCGGTGGGCGCGTACACCGACCACTACGTGAAGTTCGTCTTCCCGCCGGCCGGGGTGACCTACCCGGACCCGGTCGACCTGGCCACGATCAAGCGGGAGTTCCCGGCGGAGCAGTGGCCGCGCCTGCGCGCGTACACGGTCCGGGCCTGGGACGCCGCGGCCGGTGAGATGACTGTCGACGTGGTGCACCACGGCGACGAGGGTCTGGCCGGGCCGTGGGCGGCGGCGCTGCGTCCCGGCGACCGGGTGTTGTTCACCGGGCCGGGCGGCGCGTACGCGCCGGACCCGGCTGCCGACTGGCACCTGCTGGCGGGCGACGAGAGCGCGCTGCCGGCCATCGCCGCCGCCCTGGAACGGCTGCCGGTGGGCGCGCCCGCGAAGGTGTACGTCGAGGTCGGCGGCCCGGCCGACGAGCTGCCCCTGACCAGCGCGGGTGAGGTCGAGGTGTGCTGGTTGCACCGCGACGGGCGTCCGTACGGCGAGCCGCTGGTCGAGGCGGTCCGGGCGCTGGCGTTCCCGCCCGGCCGGGTGCACGCGTTCGTGCACGGTGAGGCCGGGGCGATGAAGGAGCTGCGGCGGCTGCTGCGCGTCGAGCGCGGCGTGCCCCGGGGCGACCTGTCCATCTCCGGCTACTGGCGGCGTGGCATGGACGACGAGGGCTGGCGGTCCACCAAGCCGGCCTGGAACGCCGCAGTGGAGGCCGAGGAGGCCGCCGCCGTCGTGTCCTGACGACTCCATCGTGCGTCCCGCAGTGAGCGGGTGTACCCCGGGATGTAGTAGAAGTGCTACATTCCGGGGTATGACTGCGGTCGAACTCCCGGGGACCGTCGCGTCCCCCCGACCTCCCGACGAGGATCTCGTCCTCGACGTGCGGGATCTGCGTATGCGCTACGGCGCCGTCGACGTGCTGCACGGCGTCGACCTGACCGCCCGGCGGGGCGAGGTGGTGGCGCTGCTCGGGCCCAACGGCGCGGGCAAGACGACCACCATCGAGATCCTCGAAGGCTTCCGGCTGCCCTCGGCCGGCACGGTGCGCGTGCTCGGCACCGACCCGGCCCGCGGCGACGAACGGTGGCGCGCGCGGCTCGGCGTGGTGCTCCAGTCCTGGCGCGACCACTGCAAGTGGCGGGTGCGGGAGCTGCTCGCACACCTCGGCGACTTCTACGCGCCGTACGCCACCGACCGGATCCCGCGCCCGTGGCCGGTCGACGAACTGCTGGAGACCGTGGGCCTGAGTGCGCACGCCGGAAGCCGGGTGGCCCGGCTCTCCGGTGGCCAGCGCCGCCGGCTCGACGTCGCTATCGGCATCGTCGGCCGCCCCGAACTGCTGTTCCTGGACGAGCCGACCGTCGGGTTCGACCCGGCCGCCCGGCGCGAGTTCCACGAGCTGGTGCACCGCCTGGCCGACCTGGACGAGACCACCATCGTGCTGACCACGCACGACCTGGCCGAGGCGGAGAAGCTGGCCGACCGCATCCTCATCCTGGCCGGCGGCCGGATCATCGCCGAGGGTTCGCCCGACCAGCTCGCCCGGCGCGTCGCGGGGGACGCCGAGGTGCGCTGGACCCGGGACGGCGAGCGGTACGTGCACGCCACCGCCGACGCCACCGCGTTCCTGCGCGACCTGCTCCGCGAGCACGGCGACCGGGTACGCGAGCTGGAGGTGCGCCGGGCCAGCCTGGAGGACGCGTACCTGGCGCTGGTGCACGAGGAGGAGACCGGCATCCGTACCGGCCGGGCCGAGCGGGTGTGGCAGCAGGAGGCGAACCGATGAACCCGACCACCAACGCGCTGCGGGCCGGGCTGCGGCGCGGCGTGATAGAGCTGCGCGCCACGTTCACCAACGGCCAGGATCTCTGGACCTACTTCTTCCCCACGGTGGTGCTGCTGGTCGCCGTGTTCTGGATGCGCGGCTCGACGGTGCCCGGCACCGACTTCTCCCTCGGCGCCCGTACGCTGCCCAGCGCGCTCGGTATGGGCCTGCTCTTCGGCGGCCTGCTCGGGCTGGCCAACCAGCTCGTCATCGACCGGGAGGACGGCACGCTGCTGCGCGCCAAGGCCATCCCGGACGGCATGCTCGGCTACCTGGTCGGCAAGATCGTGCTGGTGTCGGCGGTCGCGCTGATCGGCGTCGTCATCCAGCTCACGCCCGGCCTGTTCTTCCTCGACGGGCTGCGGCTCGGCGACCCCGGCGCCTGGCTCACGCTGGCCTGGGTGGTGCCGCTCGGGCTGGTGGCGACGCTGCCGCTGGGCGCGGTGATCGGCTCGCTGGTCGAGAACCCGCGCAACATGGGCCTGGTGGTGATGCCGATCTTCGGTCTCATCGCGTTGTCCGGCATCTTCTACCCGATCAACGGCCTGCCCGGCTGGCTCCAGGGCGTCGCCCAGGTCTTCCCGCTCTACTGGCTAGGCTTGGGCATGCGCTCGGCGCTGCTCCCGGGCGACCTGGCGGCTGTCGAACTCGGCGGCTCCTGGCGGCACCTGGAGACGGTCGGCGTGCTCGGAGCCTGGGCGGTGCTCGGGCTCGTGCTGGCCCCGGTGGTGCTGCGCCGGATGGCCCGCCGGGAGTCCGGCTCGCGGGTCGCGGCCCGGCGGGAACGGGCCATGCAGCGGGTCGGATGAGAGGGCGTCGATGAGCGAGACCGTGCACAACCGGATCGCGGTGCTGCGCGCCGAACGGGGCATCTCCCGCCGGCAACTGGCCGACGCGCTCGGTGTGCACTACCAGACCGTCGGTTACCTGGAGCGCGGCGAGTTCCGGCCCAGCCTGCACCTGGCGCTGCGCATCGCCGCGTACTTCGAGGTGCCGGTCGAGGTGGTCTTCTCCATCGAGCCGTTCCCGCGCATCGGCGACCCCGCGGCGGCCCGCTCGGCCTGAGCCGGCGGGGACGGGCGTGGCCGGCCACACGCCCGTCCCCCCGGCCGCCGGAACGTCGGTCCGGCAGGGCAGGATGTACGCCGAGGGGGTGGCGGTCATGGCGGGGCGGATCCGGGACGAGGACATCGCGCTCGTCCGCGAGCGCACCGCCATCGCGGACGTCATCTCCGAGGTGGTGACGCTCAAGTCGGCCGGCGGCGGCAACCTCAAGGGGCTCTGCCCGTTCCACGACGAGAAGAGCCCGTCGTTCAACGTCTCGCCCGCCCGCAACGTGTTCTACTGCTTCGGCTGCGGGGTCGGCGGCGACGCGATCAAGTTCCTGATGGACGCCGAGCACCTCAGCTTCGTCGAGTCCGTCGAGCGGCTCGCCGCCCGCGCCGGCATCCAGTTGCGCTACGTCGAGGACGACCGGTCCACGCCGCGTACCCGCCCGCAGCAGGGGCAGCGGCAGCGTCTGGTGGCCGCGCACGCCGCCGCCGTCGAGTTCTACCGGGCCCAGCTCACCACCGCCGGCGCCCGCCCGGCCCGCGAGTTCCTCGCCGGGCGCGGCTTCGACCGGGCCGCCGCCGAGCGGTACGGCTGCGGCTTCGCCCCCGACGGGTGGGACCTGCTCACCAAGCACCTGCGCCAGCAGGGCTTCACCCACGACGAGCTGGTCACCGGCGGCCTGTCCCGCCCGGCCCGCTCCGGCTCGCTGATCGACCGGTTCCGCCGCCGCCTGATGTGGCCCATCCGGGACATCACCGGCGACGTGATCGGCTTCGGCGCCCGCAAGCTCTTCGACGACGACGACGGCCCGAAATACCTCAACACGCCCGAGACGCCGATCTACAAGAAGTCGCACGTGCTCTACGGCATCGACCAGGCCAAGCGGGAGATCGCCAAGCAGGGCAAGGTGGTGGTGGTCGAGGGCTACACCGACGTGATGGCCTGCCACCTCGCCGACGTGCCGACAGCGGTCGCGACCTGCGGCACCGCGTTCGGCGGCGACCACATCTCGGTGCTGCGCCGGGTGCTGTTCGACAGCGACGAGCGGGCCGGGGAGATCATCTTCACATTCGACGGTGACGCGGCCGGGCAGAAGGCGGCGCTGCGCGCCTTCGAGGACGACCAGCGCTTCGTCGGGCGTACCTTCATCGCGGTCAGCCCCGACAACATGGACCCGTGCGAGCTGCGCCTGGCAAAGGGCGACCTGGCCGTGCGTGACCTGGTGGCCCGCCGTGAGCCGCTCGTCGACTTCGCCCTCCGGCACGTGATCAGCCGGTTCGACCTCGACACCGTCGACGGCCGGGTCGAGGCCATGCGCCGCGCCGCGCCGCTGGTGGCGAAGATCAAGGACCGGGAGAAGCGCCCGGAGTACGTGCGCAAGCTCGCCGGTGACCTCGGCATGGAGATCGAGCCGGTGCAGCGTGCGGTGCTCACCGCCGCGAACGGGCAACCGGCGCCCGGTACGCCCGCCGCATCCGCGCGTCCTCGTCAGGGGGCACCCAGCGTGGACAGTCCGCGGTCCATGGTGGAGCGGGAGGCGCTGAAGCTGGCGTTGCAGGAGCCGGTCCTGGCCGGCCCGATGTTCGACGCGGTCGAGGCGACCGACTACCAGCACCCGGTGCACGTCGCGGTACGCGCCGCAGTCGCAGCGGCCGGCGGCGCGTCCGGCGCCACCGGCGGCGCCGTCTGGATCGAGCGGGTCCGCGACGCCTGCGACGACCTGGCCGGGCAGGCGCTGATCGGTGAGCTGGCGGTGGAGCCGCTGCGCATCGACGGCGAGCCCGACCCGCGGTACGTCTCGATCACCATGGCCCGGCTCCAGTGGAGTTCGGTCACGGGCCGCATCCGCGACCTGAAGTCGAAGATCCAGCGAGTCAACCCGGTGAGCAACAAGGACGAGTACTTCTCCCTGTTCGGAGAACTGCTCTCGCTGGAACAGCACGCACGGGCACTGCGCGAGCAGGCCGCCGGAGGTTTGTGATGGGTCTGTTCAACCGCCGGCCGAAACTGCCCTCGGCCGACCGGCCGCCGCTGGCCGCCGACGAGCGCGTGCTCGCCTGGGCCGCCGCCGGCACCGGCGAGGGCGGCAACGACGGCGTGCTGGTCGCCAGCAACCGCGGGCTCTGGCTGCCCGGCCGGGTGGATCGCCTCGGCTGGCACGACATCCTCAAGGCGGTCTGGTCCGGCCGCGAGCTGACAGTCACCCCGGCCGAGCCGGTCGCCGAGCGCGACGGCTACCTGGTGGTCGCGGACGGTCTTCCCGAGACGTACCTGCTCGTCGACCCGGGCGACCTGCCGCACCAGGTCCGGGCCCGGGTCACCGGCTCGGTGGCGTACACCTCGCACCACGAGGTGCCCGGCGGCTCCGGGCGGGTCGCGGCCCGGCGGGTGCCCGGAGTCGACGGCCTGACCTGGACGGTCCGCTACGACCCGGGGACGCCGACCGACGACCAGGCGGTGACCGACGAGACCGCCCGGCTGGTCGCGGCGGCGCGGGCCGCCACCACCCCCGCCGACGCCTGACACCTACACCTTGAGGACGTCGACCTCGTAGAGCGGGATGGAAGCGTCGCGCGTGGCCAGGGTCAGATTCTCCGTGATCGCCTGAGCCACCAGCATGCGGTCGAAGGGGTCACGGTGATGCGGCGGCAGGCGGCCCGCGGTGATGGCGTGGTCGTGGGTCACCGGTAGTTCACGGAAACCCATGTCGCGTACCCGTTCGGCCAGATCGGGCGGGCCGGAGAGCTTCCCCGCCTGCTGCTTGATGGTGATCTCCCAGAGGCTGACCGGGGAGAGGAAGACATCTGGGTCGTGGCGTAGCCGGTCGAGGAACTCGACACCGAGGGTGGCGTCGCCGGTGATGGCCCAGAGCGCGACGTGGGTGTCCAGCAGCAGGGTCATGCGCCGATTCCGAAGTCGGCGGCGATCTCGGCGTTGGTCTGTGGCGAGTCCCAGTCACCGGAGAGGTCCACCTGCCCGGCGAGGGAGCCGACCGCCGTGCGGTTGGCGCGGCGCACGAGCGGCACGACCTTCGCCACGGGGGTGCCCGCCCGGTCGATGATGATCTCTTCGCCGCGTTCCACCCGCTCGATGATGCGCGACAGGTGGGTCTTGGCGTCATGCATGTTGTAGTGCACAGCCTCAGCCGACATTGCGCGACCTCCTCGGTTAGCTAAGTCCTTAGTTTAGGCACGTGGGCGGGCGCCGTCGAGGAAGAGCGCGACGATCCGGGCGGGTCCGGTCTCGTCGGTGAGGTCGGCGGCGCGGGCCAGGTGCAGGAACGCGTTCATCAGGAACTCCGGTTCGCCGGTGACGACGCCCTCGGACCGGGCGTCGGCGAAGAACCGGGTCACCGGCGCCAGCATCAGGGCGACGTAGAGTCCCGAGACGCGCTCGCTGGTCGCGGCGGAGACGAGCGGCAGCGTGTCGTAGATGCGCTGCTCGAACGTGACCGCGTCGCCGTGCTGACCGGCGGCGACGGTGGCGAGCGCGTGCAGCCGGTGCGGCACGTCGCCGGGGCCGGCCAGCGCCGCCGAGATCCGGGCGCCGACGTCCCGGATGTACCGCTCCGCCACCGCGATGTAGAGATCCTCCTTGCCGCCGGGGAAGTGGTGGTAGATGGACGGCTTCTGGATGCCGACGCTGCGGCCCACGCCGACCAGGGAGATGCCCCGGTAGCCGGTCGCCGCGAGCTGCTCGGCGAAGGCGTCCATGATCTGGGTGCGGGTGTCGGCTGGGCTCATCGGTTCTTCCTCGCGTGGTGGAGGGCGAGGGCGCAGGCCGCGGTCCCGGCGACGGCGAGGGCGACGATCGCCGCCACACCGATCGGGGCCGCGGTGAGCGCCGCGTCGCCGCCGAGCTGGCGGGCGGTGTCGACGATATAGGTGAGCGGGTTGACCACGGCGATCACCCGCATCCAGCCGGCGAGTTCGTCGACCGGCGCGAACACGCCGGTGAAGAACGACAGGCCGAACACGGCGAGCGTGACCAGGTTGGTGGCCGACGCCGAGGCCGACCGGATCGCGAGCGCCGTGCTCAGCAGCGCGACACCGACGCCCAGGGCCAGCATCAGCAGCAGCATCCCGGCGACGCCGGACCAGCTCGCCGACCGGTAGCCGATCGCCGCGGCCCCGGCCACTGTCACCGCCATCTGGAGGACGACGGCGATCAGCGCGGCGACGACCGGGCCGACGAGGAACGGTGTCGTGGTGCCGTGGGCGAGCCGCAGGCGGTCGAGGTATCCGCTGCTGAGGTCGCCCAGCACCAGCGTGCCGGCGGCGCCCGCGCCGGTGGCGACGCCGGTGAGCAGGATCAGCGGCAGCAGGAACGCGATGAAGCTCGTCCCGTCCAGGTAGGTGCTGCCGACGGCGTCGAGCTGCCCGGCGTAGACGAGCAGGAAGAACAGGGACTGGGCGACCGGGGCGACCAGCAGTGCGGGCGTACGGAGCACGGCGCGCGTGGAGCGTCTGATCGCCGCGAGGACGACAGGGGCCGGGGAGTGGCGGGGCGGGGCGACTGCGAGCGGGAGCACGGGTTCGGGCCTTTCGGGGTGCGGTGGGATCACGCCTCAGCGGGCGGCGAGGGCGACGAAGACGTCGTCGAGGGAGGGCTCGGCGAGGTGCAGCCGGGTGATGTCGGCGGCGGCGTCTCCGGCCTCGACCAGGGCCTTCGCCAGGGCGCGCGGATCGTCGGGAACGCTGAGGCGTACCCGGTCCGGGCGGTCGGGGTCGGCGCGGAACCCGGCCTCGGACGCGGCGGCGAACGCGGCAGCGGCGGCGGCGCCGGACAGGTCGAGCGTGAGCGTACGGGCGCCGACGCGCTGCTTGAGCGACGCCGGTGAACCCTGGGCGACCACCCGGCCGTCCCGGAGCACCGCGATCTCGGTGGCGAGCACGTCCGCCTCGTGCAGGTCCTGGGTCGAGATGAGCAGCGACGTGCCGGCCTGGTTGAGGCGGGTCAGCTCGGTCCAGAAGTCGATGCGCGCGAGCGGGTCCAGGCCGGTGGTCGGCTCGTCCAGGATCACCACGGCGGGCTCGGCGACGAGCGCCACGGCCAGGTCGAGCTTGCGGCGGGTGCCGCCGGAGAGCGTGGCGACCCGGGCCGCGCGGTGCTCGCCCAGGCCGAACAGGTCGACCAGTTCCCGCGTACGGCGGGCCCGCTGCCGGCGTCCCAGCCCGAGCGCGACACCGTGGAAGTCGAGCACCTCCGTCGGGGTGGCCAGCGGGTCCAGGGCGTTCGACTGCGGCGCGAGGCCGATCAGGCGCCGGGCGTCCCGCTCCTGCGTGACGGTGTCGAAGCCGCCGACGCGTACCGAGCCGGATGTCGGGGTGCGCAGCGTCGCGATGATCTCCAGCAGCGTGGACTTGCCGGCGCCGTTGTGGCCGAGCACGACGAACCGGCTGCCCGGCGCGACTGTCAGGTCGAGCGCGCGCAGGGCGTCGCGCGTCCCGTAGGTCTTGGTCAGGGCGGTGGCGAGCACGAGCGGGGTCATACGCACCACCCTACCGACCGGTCGGTAGGGAGGCCAAATCCGGTTGTCGGCCCACCCGTCCGCCGTTAGCGTCGCGGCATGTTCGCCACCGACCGGGTCCGCCTGCGTACGCCCACCCCCGACGACGCGCCGGACATGTTCCGACTGCACAGCGACCCGGAGCTGCACCTGGTCACCGACGACGAGCCGTTCCTGCCGCACCACGTCGGGCAGGTCCGGGCCCGGCTGGAGAAGCGTGCCGCCGAGCAGCCGGAGGCCGCCGCTCCGGTGTCGCTGCTGGCCGAGACCGTCGCCGACGGCACGTTCCTCGGCACCGGCGTGCTCTGGGGCATCAACGCCTTCAACGGGTACGCCCACCTCGGCATCACGCTGCTGCCGGAGGCGCGCGGCCAGGGCTACGGCACCGAGGTGATCCGGCTGCTCTGCCGGTACGGCTTCCGCAACCGCAACCTGCGCCGGCTGGAGATCGAGACGCTCGCCGGCAACACGGCCATGCGGCGTACCGCCGAGCGGTGCGGCTTCGTCCACGAGGGCACCCAGCGGGACCGCGAGTACGACGGCGACGGCTTCACCGACCTGGTGATCTACGGCCTTCTGCGGCGCGACTGGACGCCGTAGCAGGCGGTCCCGCGCTCAGCCGGTGCGGTAGAACCGCTGCGCGCCCGGGTGCAACGGGATCGGGCGGGTCGCCGCGGCACTGGACCGGTTGAAGTTCGCCGCCTCCGGGTGCACCTGGATCAACTCGCCCTGCCAGGTGAACAGCACCCGGGTCAGGTCGTACGCGAGCTGCTCCGGCATGTCCGCCGCCACCAGGATCACGTTCGACACGGTGATAGTCGGCGTCGGCTCGGGCGTGTCGTAGACCTCCTTCGGCAGCGTCGCGGTGGTGTAGACAGCGCCGAAGCGGGCGCTCAGCGGCTCGATCAGCTCGTCGATCGGCAGCAGCCGGAACGTGCCCGGTGCGGACGAGAGCAGATCCTTGACACCGGGAGTGGGCAGACCGCCGGAGAAGAACATGGCGTCCAGGCCCTTGGCGCGCATCCGCTTGACCGTCTCCGGCAGCGACAGGTTGAACCGCTGGATGTCCCGGTTCGGGTCGATGCCGCCGGCGGTGAGCAGGCGCCCGGCGATGATGTCGGTGCCGGACTTCGGCGAACCGGTGGAGATGCGCTTGCCGCGCAGGTCGGCGAAGCTGCCGATCTTTCCGTCGGCGCGGACGATCACGTGCGTGTAGTTGCTGTAGACCCGGGCCAGCGCCCGTACCGGCTGCGGCTGCTTGTCGAACGCCCCTCGCCCGTCGACCGCGTCCGCCGCCGTGTCGGCCAGGCTGAACGCGATCTCCATGTCCCCGCTCGCCACCCGGGTGATGTTCTCCACCGACGCGCCGGTCGGCTCCGCCCGCGCCTCGTACCCGGGCAGGTGGCGGGTGATCAGGTCGGCGTACCCGCCGCCGAGCTGGTAGTACACGCCTGTGGTGTTGCCGGTGGCCAGGAAGATCCGCCCGCCGTGCCACGCCTCCGGGGCGGAGTCCTCGGCCGCGCAGCCGACCACCAGCACCGCCGTCATCAGCGCGGCCAGCAGCCGCAGCGGGCGGCCGGTCACCGTCGCACCGCCGGTTCCAGCGCCTCCGCCACCCGCTGCACGAGCGTCGCCGTCTCGTAGCCGATCTGCCCCAGGTCGCAGCCGGGCGCGGCCAGCACGCCGAGCAGCGCCCGCTCACCCACGGCCATCACCAGCATCACCCCGCCGTCCATGTCCACGATCTGCTGGCGTACCCGGCCGGCGGACATCAGCCGGGCCGCGCCCACTGTCAGGCTCGCCAGCCCGCTGATCACCGCCGCGAGCTGGTCGACCTGGTCGGGGGCGAGGTCGGGTGAGGACGCCAGCCGCAGCCCGTCCTCGGAGACCGCGAGCGCGTGCGAGACGTCCGGCACCTGCTCGGCGAAGTTCGCCAGCAGCCAGTCCAGGCCGGCGGAGGACGATGAGGTCATGGTCTTCTCCCGTTGGGTGTGGTGTTCGGGGCACGGCGGGTCGCGCTGGCCACCCCCTCGGCGAGGGCGGACAGCCGGGCACGTACCACTTCGGGGTCGAGCAGGTCGATCGCCGGCGGCGGCGCGGTGGTGTCCGGCATCGGCTCGGGCAGGTGGCCGCCCACCTGCCGCCGTGGTAGCCCGGCGGCGGTGGTCGGGACGGGCGTCGGCGGCACGCTCACCGGCCGGATCCGCGCCGCGCTCGGCGCCAGCAGCGCGCCACCGGGCGTGCGGACGGCGGCGACGCCGCGCACCGGGCCGACGGTCGTGGCGCTGGTGACGAGACTGCGGCCACCGGCCGGCCCGGACTTGAACCAGGCCGCGGCGCGCTGTCGCCGCTCGGCCGTCGGCCGGGACGCCACCGACTCGACCCGGGTCAGCACCGATTCCGGTACGTCGACCTGTGCCACAGTGCCGGTGCCCGGGTTGTGCAACTGCACCCGGATCCCGTGCCGGGCGGCCAGGTGGGCCACCACGTGCAGGCCCATGCTGCCCGCCGCCGCGCTGGACAGCGTGGCCGGCGCGGCCAGCCGATCGTTGATCTCGGTCAGCCGGCTCTCGCTGACACCGATGCCCTGGTCGTGTACGCGCAGCACCAGCCCGTCGACGGTGCGCCGCCCGTCGACGAGCACCCGGGCCTCCGGTGGCGAGTAGACGGTGGCGTTCTCCAGCAGCTCGGCCAGCAGGTGCACCAGGTTGCCGGCCGCCGCGCCGTGCACCGCAGCGGTCGGCACGTCGATCTCGACCCGCGGGTAGTCCTCGATCTCGGAGGCCGCCGCCCGCACCACGTCGTCCAGCAGCAACGCGCCCTCGTGCCCCCGGCCGGGCTCGCCACCGGCGAGCACCAGCAGGTTCTCGCCGTTGCGGCGCAACCGGGCGGCGAGGTGGTCCAGCGCGAACAGGCGGGCCAGCGCGTCCGGGTCGGTCTCCTCGCGCTCGAAGTCGTCGAGCAGCCGCAGCTGCCGGGTGATGAGCGTACGGATGCGCCGGGCCAGCGCCTCCGCCATCCGGGTCACGTCCAGCCGCAACTCGGCCTGCTGCCCGGCCAGCCGCAACGCGGCCCGGTTCACCGTGTCGAACGCCTCGGCGACCTGCGCCACCTCGTCCTTGCCGCGCCTGATCCCGTCGGTCATCCGGGTCGCCGGACCCTCCGCCGGGGTCCGCTCGCCCGCCGCGATCGCGGTGATCCGTTCCGGCAGCTCCCGGTTCGCCATGGTGAGCGCGGCCACCCGCAGCCGACGCAACCGGCGGCTGGTGCGTACCGCCAGCAGCACTGCGGTGACGAGCGAGCCGAGTGCGACGGTGCTCGTCGCGCCGGCGGTCAGCACCGCACGCAACCGGGCCGTCCCGGCCAGGTCCGCCGCGTCCCGGTCCAGCCCGTCGGTCAGGTCCCGGCCGAGCAGGTTGTACCGGCGGATCGCGCCGCTCTGCGCCACGTACCAGGCGTCACCGTCGGTCTTCACCGTGCCCGGCGCGCCGTCGGAGTCGAGCACGGCGTCACCCATCCGGCGGGCAGTGGTCACGTCGGTGCCGTCGACCAGCCGGTACCAGGCCCTGTTCGCCGGGGCGGAGGCGATCCGCAGGAACTCGGCCTGCCGCTGCTCCCGGGCACCCCGCAGCCGGCCCAGCCGGGCCAGCTCGCCACTTTGCAGTCCACCCCTGACGAACACCGCCCGCAGCAGGTCGCGCTCCAGCGCGGACAGGTGCTCCTGGGCGGCCACCGCTGCCACCTCGCGCGCCTGGTTGGCCAGGTCGGCGTCGCGGAGCTGACTCGGCAGCGCGTCCGCGACCGCGAGCAGCGACTCCACGAGCGACACGTACGCCGGGTCGCCGCGCTCACCGGCCAACGCCAGGTCCCGGGTGGGTGCGAGCTGCGCCAGGCGCCCGCCCACGTCGTCGAGCACCCCGGCCAGATCCGGGGCGGCCCGGCGCGCGTCACCCTGCGCCGAGCGGTAGCGCTCCACCGCCGTGTCCACCCGCCGGCGCTGCGCGTCCACGAGCGGGCGGCCGGACGTACCGCCGCGCTGGCGCAACGCGGCCGTCTCGGCCAGTTCGCGTTCCAGCTCGTGCACCAGCCGTACGGTCGCGGTGGCGGTGCCGGCCAGCACGCGGGCCCGGTCGGCGTCGGCGGACGCGTCGAGCGCGGCGCCGGTCTGCGCCGCCCCCAGCACGACCAGACCGGCAGTGGCCACCAGGATCGGGGCCAGCAGTTGGACGCGGACCGAGCGGAGGCGTCCGGTGCGGTCCGCGGAGCGGTGATGCCGGCGTACGCGGGCCGGGTGGGGCAGCGGCACGGGGGTCTCCGGGTCGGGTCGGTGGGCCGGGCCCGGACGCGCGTCCGGGCCCGGCCCGTTCGGGTCAGCTCGCGCCGAGGTCGCTCAGCGCCCGCTCCGCGCCGCGGTGCAGCGGCACGGGGTCGGTCTTGCGGGCGTTGCCCAGCTCGATGCCCTTCGCCGCCGGGTTCGCCTGGGCCAGGGCGTCCTTGGAGTCGAACACCGTCCGGGTGATCGCGCAGGCCACGTCGGCGTCCAGGTTGTCCCGCACCAGCAGCACGTTCGGCACCACGATGGTGGGCACGTCGGCCGGGGTCCGGTAGATGTCCTTGCCGATGGTGCCCGCCTGGTACGCCGGGTTCAGCTCGGCCATCTTCGGCAGCAGCGGGCTGATGTCGACGAACTTCACCTTGTCGCCCGACGTGGTGAACAGGTCGGTGACCCCGCCGGTCGGCACGCCGCCGGACCAGAAGAAGCCGTCGATGCTGCCGTCCTTCATGCCGTCGACGGTCTTGGTGAGGTCCAGCCGCTGCGCCTGGATGTCCTTGGCCGGGTCCAGTCCGGCGGCGGTGAGCAGCCGGTTGGCGATGACCTCGGTGCCGGACTTGGGCGAGCCGGTGGAGATCTTCTTGCCCTTCATGTCGGCCACCGACGTGATCCCCGCGTCGGCGCGGACCACCACCTGCGTGTAGTTGTCGTAGATCCGGGCCAGCGCCTTCACCGGCTGCGGCGAGCTGAAGCTCCCCTTGCCCTGCACCGCGTTGACGGCGGTGTCGAACAGCGAGAACGCCACGTCGTACTGGCCGGCGACGAGCTGCTCGACGTTCTGCACCGAGGCGCCGGTCTCGGCGGCCGTCCCGGTGAGCTTGCCGTCGGTGGTCTTGCTCAGCTCACCGGCGAGCGCGTTGCCGACCACGTAGTAGACGCCGGTGGCGTTGCCGGTGGCGATGCCGACCCGGGTGTCCTTGGTGACCTTGCAGCTGACCTCGCGGGCGGCGTCGTCCTTCGCCGCGCCGTCCTGACGGCCCCCGCAGCCGGCGGCACCGGCGGCGACCAGGACCAGTGCCCCGACACCCGCCACTATCCTCGCGTCGATCCGTCCCACTCTCTCTCCTCCCCAAGGTCCACGGATTCTTCGACCGCCGGGCGGCCGGGGTGCCCGGCGGCGCCACGTCGGACGTACACGCCCGCGACCGCGAGCGCGGCGAGCGCCGCGCCGATCGCCATGGGCAGTGGTTCCAGCCAGAGCAGCACCAGCCCGGCGATCGCGCCGACGATCCGCTCCGGCACGCCGGCCGGGCCCACACCGGGTAGCCAGCCGCCGGCCGCGACCGCCAGCACCGCGACACCCAGTGCCGACACCAGGCCGGCCGTCACGATCCGCCCGGCGCCGCCGATGCCGAGCAGGCCGAGACCGGTCGGTGTGATCACGAAGGCCAGCGGAATCAGGTACGCAGGCAGCGCGTACCGCAGGGTCTGCCACATGGTCGGCACCAGCCGGCCGCCGGTGACCGCGGCGGCGGCGACAGCTGCGAGCGCGGTCGGCGGCGAGACCTCGGACAGCACCGCGAAGTAGAAGACGAACATGGCCGCGGCGGGCGCTTCGACGCCCAGGTTGAGCAGCGCCGGACCGATGATCACCCAGCCGATGACGAACGAGGCGGTGACCGGCACGGCGAGGCCGAGCAGGCTGAGCGCGACGGCGGCGAGCACGGCGGTGAGGGCCAGCACCACTGCCGGCTCGGAGCTGACCGCCTGCGCGCCGTCGATCAGCAGCGCTGCGGCCTGCGGCCCGAGGCCGGTCTTCGTGGTGGTGGCGGTGATGATGCCGGCCGCGGCGCAGACGGCGCTCACCGCGAGCACCCCGCGTACGCCGTCGCGCAGCGCCTCCACCAGCCGGGCCGGCGTGAGGCGGTGCCGCCGGTCCAGGAAGGACAGCACGGCGGCGAGCACGGTGGCGATGACGACCGCGCGCATCGCCGACGCGCCGAGTGCGAGCACCACGATGATCACGAAGAGCGAGAGGAAGTGGTAGCCGAAGCGGGCCAGCAGCCGCCAGGCCGAGCCGGTGTCGATGACCACCGGGCGGACCCCGGAGCGCCGGGCGTCGATCTCGACGGAGAGCAGGATGCCCAGGTAGTAGAGGATCGTCGGCACCGTCGCCCAGCCGAGCACCTGGAGGTAGGAGACGCCCAGGTACTCGGCGATGATGAACGCCGCGGCGCCCAGCGTCGGCGGCGACAGGATCGCCCCCACACCGGCGGCGGCGAGCATGCCGCCCGCCCGCTCGGCCGGGTAGCCGGCGCGGCGCAGGATCGGCCAGGTCACCGCGCCGATGCTGACCGTGGTGGCGGCGCCGGAGCCGGAGACCGTGCCGAGCAGGAAACCCGAGGCGACGGCGGTGCGCCCGGCGGCCGTCCGGGAGCGGCGGAACGCGGCGGCGGACAGTTCCACGAAGAACCGGCCCGCGCCGGACAGGTTGAGCACCGCGCCGTAGATGGTGAACAGCACGATGTAGGAGGCGGCCACGTCCAGCGGGGTGCCGTAGAAGCCGCTGTCGGAGTTGTAGAACGCGTCGACGAGCTGCCCGAAGTCGAGCCCCGCGTGCGCCACCGGCCAGGACTGCGGCAGCAGCCCGCCGTAGTAGCCGTACCCGAGGAACAGCACGCAGACCGCCGGCAGGATCCATCCGGTCGTGCGCCGGCACGCCTCCAGCAGCAGAAGCAGCAGCCCGGTGCCGAACGCCACGTCCAGCGGATCGAGCAGGCCCTGCCGGTCGAGGAAGGCGTCATACCCGCCGCCACCGGCGCCGATGGTGACCGGCAGCACCGGGTAGAGGCAGACGACGAGCGCCGCGAGGGCCAGCAGCCAGTCCACGGGCGTCGGTCCGCGCCGGTCGTCCGCGTCGGCCGCGTCAGCCTTGGCGCGTCGCAGCCGCACCCCCGAGGGGTACGCGAGGAACACGATCGGCAGGACGCCGGCCAGGAAGAAGATCAGGTAGTACTTGCTGCCCTGGGCCAGCGGGAAGAACACCTGCCAGAGCGTCAGCAGCCCGACCGCGACGGTGATGCCGGTGAAGAGGACACCGACCGGTCCGGCGAGTACGCGTCCCGGCTTCTCCTCCTCGAACCGGGCGGCCAGTTCGCGGGCGTCCTGGGTCTGTTCCGGGCTCTCGCTCTTGTCGCGGGTCTCGTTCTCGCCCGTGGTGTCGTGCTCGCCTGCGGTGTGGTGCTCGTCCGCGGTGTGGTGCTCGCCTGCGGTGTGGTGCGCTGCTCGGCTGTGGTGGTGGGTCTCGCCCGGCCCGTCGTCGGCCCACTCGGGTCCGGCGACGCTTCCGTCGTCCGGCGGCAGCGACACCACCTCGGCGTCCACGTCGGACCCCGGTCGTCCGCCGGACGGCGGCCGGGGTTTGGGGGGAGTCGCGTCGGAGGGGCGAACGGGCGGCACGAGGGGGCACGATACGCGAATAGCGCGCATGTTGGGAACATTGCCGATCGTGATTGCAATGAGTGACGGAATGGAGCTTCGCTCACTCGCGTCACTTATTTCTTGAAACTGTTTCGCAATGGCGGGAGAAGGGTTCTCCCGGCTCTCTCCCGATATCACTTACAACGATGAAGAATGAACGTGCCGGGGATGCTTGTCGTCACGCAACGTGTCCGCTGAGGTGGGTGCGTCTTTCGTGGCGGCTCGCGCGGACGGCGCCCGTAGCACCCCGCTCGCGCCGTGCTGTGTGCGCTCGCGCCCGCCACGCTCACCCGGTTGGGAAATGGCTGGAAAGCGTCTTCGCCGTCTCGCGTTTCCACGATCGACTCCACTTCGCCGAGGTGGTGGCATCGGAAGACGGATCACGCGTTACCTCAGCGCCCTGGCCTTCGCCGCCCGCACACCGCGCTCTCGCTTCCGCACAGGCGGCCGGTCGACCGGTGGCCGACCCTCGGTGAGTGGAACGTCATGGGTGCTTCCGGCCCCGTTTGACACCCATGACGTTCCACTCGTCGTGACGGTCGTCGTGATGGCGGCGATCGGTGGTCGCGGTGGCGCGACGGCTCTCCGGGATTTCGGGTGGGGAGTGGCGGGGCGACGGTGGGAGCGCTGCTCCCGCCGCCTTTGCTCTGCATCCATCGGCGCACATGGTTACGGAGCGTGTCTGTCGCGCGCGTGGCTGCAGAGCCAGAGGCGGCGAGCGGGCGGAAGGTGCCGACGGGGGAGGCGGCGACAGGGCGCGGGCAGTGGAGCGGGTGGGAGTTAAGGGCCGGGCGCGGCCGTGGAAGGGGCCGGCAGGGAGGTGGGTGGGGACGGTCGCCGGCGGTCGAGTGGCCGGTTTGCGGGTGCGGTGGTTATCGCTGCCCTCGTCAGGGCATGTCGTGCGGGACGACATGACGACGAGGAGGTGCCATGGCCGCCCGCGACGACGCCCACGACGTCCACGAGGACACCCGCGACGGGCGCAAGGACGCCCCCACCACGCGCGACGACGCCCGCGCCGGGCACGACCGGCCGGACGGGCGGAAGCACGCCGGACCGGTGGGGCCGGACGACGGGCCGGACAGCCCGGCCGACCTGTCGGCGACGGGCTGGATGGCGACCCTCAAGCGGACGGTGCAGGAGTTCCAGGACGACAGCCTGACCGACTGGGCCGCCGCGCTCACCTACTACGGCGTGCTCTCCATCTTCCCGGGCGTCCTGGTGCTGATCTCGGTGCTCGGCCTGCTCGGGGAACGGGCCACCGAGGGGGTGCGGGACACCGTCGGGCAGGCGGTGCCGGAGGAGAACATCCGCCGCATCATCGAGAGCGCTATCGACCAGGCGGGCCAGTCCGGCGGGCTGGCGAGCATCGCGGCGATCGTCGGTCTGGTGGCGGCGTTCTGGTCGGCGTCCGGTTACGTCGCCGCGTTCATGCGCGCCTCGAACAGCATCTACGACGTGCCGGAGGGGCGGCCGATCTGGAAGACGCTGCCGGTGCGCCTCGGCGTGACCGCGGTGATCGGCGTGATGCTGCTGATCAGCGCCGTGATCGTGGTGTTCACCGGCGGACTTGCCGAGCAGGCCGGGAACGCGATCGGGCTGGGCGAGACCGCCGTGACGGTGTGGAACATCGCCAAGTGGCCGGTGTTGCTGGTGCTGGTGAGCCTGATGTTCGCGATCCTCTACTGGGCCTCGCCGAACGCCCGGCACGGCGGCTTCCGCTGGGTCAGCCCCGGCGGCGTGCTCGCGGTGGTGCTCTGGCTGGTGGTCTCCGGCCTGTTCGCGCTCTACGTCAGCAACTTCGGCTCGTACAACAAGACGTACGGCGCGGTGGCCGGCGTGATCATCTTCCTGGTGTGGCTCTGGCTGAGCAACGTCGCCATCCTGCTCGGCGCCGAGTTCGACGCCGAGCTGGAGCGCAGCCGCGCCATCGCCGCCGGGCACCCGGCCGACGAGGAGCCCTACGTCGAGCTGCGCGACGACCGCAAGCTGCGCAAGAAGGGCCGCGCGCACTCCCGCTGACCCGAAAACGCATCGCCCCGCCCGGAAGAATCCCCGGCGGGGCGATGCGTTTTCATGATCCGGAACTCGCTTTTGTTCGTATGGACAAAAGTTTGCATCAGACGTGCCGAAGCTATGGACATGCGGCCCGGAAGGCTCCTACTGTGTCGGACACAACACACATCGCTGTCGTCGATGTGACGGACTTCCGATGCGGAGGTGACTGCCGGTGCGGACGGTCGACCCCCTGCACGTACGGCTTCTGCGACTGCTCCGGGACGAGGGCGCGGTGTCCCGCGCCGAACTCGGCGACCGGCTCCAGATGCCCCGCCCGCGCCTGCTCGCCGAGCTGGAGCGCCTGGTCTCCCTCGGCTACGTGGCCGAGGCGGGGCTGGCCGCCTCCCGGGGCGGGCGGCGCTCCACCCTCGTCGAACTGAGCCCGCACCTGCGGTTCGCCGCCGTCGACCTGGGCGCCAGTTCGATCGACGTGGAGGTGGTGAACGGCCGGCTGGAGACGGTGGCCGCCTACACCGAGACCGCCGACATCCGCTCCGGCCCGAAGGTGACGCTCCAGCGGGTCAACGAGCTGCTGCACAAGGCCAAGGTGGACGGCGCGTACGAGCGGCTCGACGCGGTGGGCATCGGCGTACCGGGGCCGGTCAGCTTCCGCGACGGCGTGCCGGTCTCCCCGCCGATCATGCCGGGCTGGGACCGGTTCCCGGTCCGCGAGCTGCTCACCCGTGAGCACGGCTGCCCGGCCGTGGTCGACAACGACGTCAACATCATGGCGATCGGCGAGCGGCACGGCGGCGTGGCCCACTCGGTCGACGACTTCCTGTTCATCAAGATCGGCACTGGTATCGGCTGCGGCATCTACCTGCACGGCGAGGTCTACCGGGGCACCGACGGCTGCGCCGGGGACATCGGCCACATCCAGGTCGACCCGAACGGCCCGATGTGCAGCTGCGGCAACCTCGGCTGCCTGGAGGCGGTGTTCAGCGGCGCCGCGCTGGCCCGGGAGGCGACAGTCGCGGCCCGCACCGAGGTGTCCCCGGCACTGGCCGAGCGGCTCGCGGCCCGGGGGGTGGTGACCGCGCTCGACGTGGCGCAGGGGGCGATCGAGGGGGACGTCACCTGCATCCAGCTCATCCGCGACGGCGGCCGGCGGGTCGGCAGCGTACTGGCCGGGCTGGTCAGCTTCACCAACCCGTCGATGATCGTGATCGGCGGCGGGCTCGCCCAGCTCGGGCACATCCTGCTGGCCGAGATCCGCAGCGTGGTCTACCGCCGCTCGCTGCCGCTCGCCACCGGCAACCTGCCCGTCGTCCTGTCCGAGCTGGGCCCGCGCGCCGGCGTCGCCGGCGCGGCGGTGCTGGCCAGTGACCTCGCATTCGGGGAGGCAGCGTGAACGACACCGGCAAGCCGCTCGTCGAGGCGCCCGCGGACGCCGTCGCGGGCGAGGTGGTCCTGCGCCTCACCGACGTGGTCAAGACGTTCCCGGGGGTACGCGCGCTCGACGGCGTGCAACTGGAGGTGCGGGCCGGAGAGGTCCACTGCCTGCTGGGGCAGAACGGCGCCGGTAAGTCCACACTCATCAAGGTGCTGGCCGGGGTGCACCGGCCGGACTCCGGCGAGGTGCTCTGGCGGGGCGAGCCGGCCTCGTTCGCCAACCCGCAGGCCGCCATGCGTGCCGGCATCGCCACGATCTACCAGGAACTCGACCTGGTCGACGACCTGTCGGTGGCGGAGAACGCGTTCCTCGGCCACGAGCCGCGCCGGTTCGGCTTCGTCCGGCGGGGGCACATGGCCCGGCGTGCCCGGCAGATCCTGGCACGGCTCGGCCACCCGGAGATCCCGCCGGGACGGCTGGTGCGGCACCTGCCCGCCGCCGGCAAGCAGATCGTCAGCATGGCCCGGGCGCTGTCCCACGAGGCGCGGCTGATCATCATGGACGAGCCGAGCGCGGTGCTGGCCCACGACGAGGTGGCGAACCTGTTCCGGATCATCCGGGAACTCACCGCGCAGGGCATCGCGGTCATCTACATCTCGCACCGGCTGGAGGAGATCCGCGAGATCGGCGACCGGGTCACCGTACTCAAGGACGGCCGGACCACGGCGGCGAGCCTGCCGGCCCGCGAGACGCCGACCCGCGACCTGGTCGCCCGGATGACCGGGCGGACCATCGAGTACGTCTTCCCGCAGCGCCCGGCCGACCACGGGGACGGCGCGGAGCTGCTGCGGGTGGACGGGCTGACCCGGCACGGCGAGTTCGCCGACGTCTCGCTCGGGGTCCGGGCGGGAGAGATCGTCGGCATCGCCGGGCTGGTCGGTTCCGGCCGGTCGGAGCTGCTGGAGACCATCTTCGGCGCGCGCCGGGCGCACGCCGGGACGGTCCGGGTGGACGGCCGTGCGCTGCGTCCCGGCAGTGTGGGCGCGGCGGTACGGGCCGGGATGGGCATGGCGCCGGAGGAGCGCAAGAGTCAGGCGCTGCTGCTCGGCGAACCGATCTACCGCAACGTCACGCTCGCCACGTTCAGCAGGTACGCCCGCCTCGGCTTCACCGATACCGGACGGGAGCGCGCCGAGGCGGACCGGATCGCCGCGTCGCTGGAGCTGCGGCCCCGGGACGTACGCCGGCCGGTGCGCACGCTGTCGGGCGGCAACCAGCAGAAGGTGGTGGTCGGGCGGTGGCTGCTCGGAGACACCCGGCTGCTGCTGCTCGACGAGCCGACCCGGGGCGTGGACGTGGGCGCCCGCGCCGAGCTGTACCAGGTGATCCGCGATCTGGCCGCCCGTGGCGTCGGGGTGCTGCTGGTCTCAAGCGAGGTGCCCGAGGTGCTGGGCCTGGCCGACCGGGTGCTGGTGATGCGGGAGGGCCGGGTGGTCCGCGAGGCCCCGGCCGGCGAACTGGACGAGAACACAGTGCTCGACCTCGTCATGGCGGGGTCTCTCATGGAAGGCGCACCGGCATGAGCGATGTCAGAGAATCCTCGCTGCCCGCGCAGTCGCCGCCGGTGGAGCGGACGGAGACCGCGAAGGTCGGCGCGCCGGCGAAGCTCTCCTGGTGGCGCGGTGACGGCGGGGAGGGCGTCAAGCGCAACCTCGGCCTGCTCGCCACGCTGGTCGTGCTGGTGGTCATCGGCGTCCTGACCCGCCCCGACCTCTACGGCGACCCGAACTGGGTGTGGGGCAACACGCTCACCATCCTCAAGCTCGCCTCGGTGGTCGGCGTGGTCACAGTCGGCATGACGTTCGTGATCATCGGCGGGGGCATCGACCTGTCGGTCGGCGCGATCGTCGCCCTCGCCGGGGTCTGGTGCACCACAGTGGCCACGCAGAGCTACGGCGCGGGCGGCATGATCTTCACCGCGCTCACAGTCGGGCTCGCCGTCGGCGTGGTGAACGGGCTGCTCGTCTCGTACGGGCGGCTGGTGCCGTTCATCGCCACGCTCGCCATGCTCGTGGCCGCCCGGGGGCTGGCGGCGGAGATCTCCGACAAGCAGACCCAGGTGTCGGGCAGCACGTTCATCAACGGCATCGCCAGCACGAACGTGCTCGGCATCCCGCTGCTGGTCTACATCCTGGTGGCGGTGGTGGCGGCCGGCTGGGTGCTGCTGAACCGGACCACGTTCGGCCGCCGTACGGTGGCGGTCGGCGGCAACCCGGAGGCGGCCCGGCTGGCAGGCATCAACGTCCGCCGGCACACGGTGCTCCTCTACGCGCTGTCCGGCCTGTGCTGCGGCATCGCCGCGGTCATGCTGACCGCGCAGGCCACCTCCGCGCAGGCGGCGATGGCCAACCTCTACGAGCTGGACGCGATCGCCGCCGCGATCATCGGCGGCACGCTGCTCAGCGGCGGGCGGGGAACGATCATCGGCTCCCTGCTCGGGGTGATCATCTTCTCCACCATCACCAACCTGTTCGCCATCAACAACCTCTCCGCCGAGGCCCAGAACATGGTCAAGGGCGGCATCATCGTCGCCGCCGTCCTGGTCCAGCAGGTGCAGTTCGGCAGTCTCACCCAGTTCCTCGCCCGCAACCGGGCCACCACCACCTGACCCCACCCGCGCACACCCCGGCTGCCGTCGTACCGACTGTGGTCCGGCCCGCCACACCCGAAACCACCCCACCACCTCATCCCAGGAGGCGTCATGAGAACACCGCGCCATGACCTGTCCCGCCGCCGGCTGCTCTTCGGCGGGGCCGCCGTCTCCGCCGGGGTGCTGCTCGCCGGCTGCACCAGCAACGAGCAGAACCCGACCGAGGCGCAGACCAAGGCGGCCGGTTCCGGCGCCAACACCGAGACGGGCAAGAAGGTGAGCATCGGCTTCTCCGCCCCGGCCGCCGACCACGGCTGGATCGCCGCCATCACCAACAACGCCAAGGCCCAGGCCGGGGCGTACCAGGACGTGGAGCTGAAGTCGGTCGAGGCCGGCGCGGACGCGGCGGCCCAGCGGGCGGCGCTGTCCACGCTGATCTCGCAGAAGCCCGACGTGATCGTGCTGCTGCCGCACGACGGCAAGGAACTCAACGCGTTCGGCCTGGAGGCGATGAAGGCCGGCATCCCGGTGGTCAACCTGGACCGGGCCTTCCCGGACGCGCGGGCCTACCGGCTGCAGATCAAGGGCGACAACTACGGCATGGGGGTGGCCGCCGCCACCTACATCGCCGAGCAGCTCAAGGCCAAGGGCGTCAGCAACCCGGTGATCGGCGAGATCCCCGGCATCGAGTCGCTGGAGCTGACCCAGGAACGCTCGAAGGGGTTCGCCGACACGCTCGCCTCGTACGGGTTCAAGGTCGCCAACCGGCGGCCTGCGGAGTTCACTGTGGACTCGGGGCAGCAGGCCGCCACCGGCCTGTTCCAGGCGCTGCCGAAGATCGACGCGGTCTGGAACCACGACGACGACCAGGGCATCGGCGTGCTCGCGGCGGTCAACCAGGCCAACCGCAAGGAATTCGTCATGGTCGGCGGCGCCGGCTCCAAGAAGGCCATGGAGGACATCGCCGCCGACAACACGGTCCTCAAGGCCACAGTCACCTACAGCCCGTCGATGGCCTCCTCGGCCATCTCCCTGGCGCGCCTGATCGGCCAGGGCAAGGGCATGTCCGACCTGGTCGAACTCCAGGTACCGAAGGAGATCGTGCTCGCCTCCGAGACGATCACCAAGGAGAACGCGAGCGACTACCTGAAGCTCGGGTTCTGACACACGGGGGGAGACCCACCTTGTCCAGTCACGACAGCATCCTGCGGGTCGGCATGGTCGGCTACGCGTTCATGGGCGCCGCGCACTCCCAGGCGTGGCGCACCGTGAACCGGGTGTTCGACCTGCCGGCGCGGGTGCGGATGGCGCTCGTCTGCGGCCGCGACGAGCCGAAGGTGGCCGAGGCCGCCGACCGGCTCGGCTGGGACGGCTACACCACCGACTGGCGGCGGCTCGTCGAGTCCGACGAGATCGACGTGGTCGACATCTGCACGCCGGGGGACAGCCACCGCGAGATCGCACTCGCCGCGCTCGCCGCAGGCAAGCACGTGCTGTGCGAGAAGCCGCTCGCGAACAGCGTCGCCGAGGCCCGCGAGATGACCGAGGCCGCGGCCCGGGCACGCGAGTCCGGGGTACGCGCGATGTGCGGCTTCAACTACCGGCGGGTGCCCGCTGTCGCCCTGATGCGGCAGCTGGTGGCCGACGGGCGGATCGGCGAGATCCGGCACGTCCGGGCGACCTACCTCCAGGACTGGATCGTCGACCCGCAGTTCCCGCTGGTGTGGCGGTTGCAGAAGGACAGGGCGGGCTCCGGCGCGCTCGGTGACATCGGCGCGCACATCATCGACCTGACCCAGTACGTCACCGGTCAGCTCGTCACCGGGGTCAGCGCGCTCACCGAGACGTTCGTGCGGCAGCGGCCGCTCGTCGCCGGGTCGAGCGGCCTGGCCGCGCAGGCCGACGGCAACGGCAGCGCGATGGGCCAGGTGACGGTTGACGACGCGGCGGTGTTCGTGGCCAGGCTCGACGGGGGAGCGCTGGCCACGTACGAGGCGACCCGGTTCGCCACCGGCCGCAAGAACGCCCTGCGGGTCGAGATCAACGGCTCGCGCGGCAGCGTCGTGTTCGACCTGGAACGCCTCAACGAGCTGGAGTTCCTGGACGCCACCCGGCCGGCCGCCGAGCAGGGCTTCAGCCGGATCCTGGTGACCGAGCCGGACCACCCGTACCTGGGTGCGTGGTGGCCGCCCGGCCACATCATCGGCTACGAGCACTCCTTCACCCACCAGGCGCGCGACTTCGTCGAGGCGGTCGCCACCGGCGCCGACCCGGCCCCGTCGTTCGCCGACGCGTTGCAGGTCCAGCTCGTGCTCGACGCGGTGACCCGCTCGGCCGAGCGGGCCGCCTGGACGGAGGTGGAGCCCGCACTGGCCGAAGCTTCCGCCTGACCCGAGACGGCCCCTGCGGGGTCCGTCGACACTCACCGGCGCCGGCCGGCGAGGGCCCGCCGCGGTTGCGCCCCGCGGCGGGGACGAGGCCGGCTCCGGGGAGCGTGCCGCCGGTATCCGCCGGCACGACCAGCACGGCCCTCCGGTGCGGCCGGACCGGGATTCCCCGGCCGCACCGGCGGACCGGCCATACCTGGGGAGGTAGCGCGAATGCGTACGGGTGTCTGGCTGGTGGGTGCGCGCGGCTCGGTCGCCACCACGAGCGTGGTCGGGGGACTGGCCCTGCGGGCCGGGCTCACCGCGCCGACCGGCTGCGTGACCGAGCTGCCCGACCTGCGCGGGCCCGCCCTGCCGGGCTTCGCCGATCTCGTCTTCGGCGGCCACGACGTGGTCGCCACCCCGCTCACCAAACGCGCCGAGGCGCTCGCCGCCGCAGGCGTGCTGCCCGCCCGGCTGGCCGACGCCGTGGCGCCCGACCTGGCCGCCGTCGAGGCGGCGTTGCGGCCCGCGCCCACCGAGGGCGGCCAGGGTGAGCGCATCGCCGCGGTGGTGCGCGACCTGACCGAGTTCCGCAGCCGGAACGGGCTGGACCGGGTGGTGGTGGTCAACGTCGCCGCCACCGAACCGGCGCCCGCCCCGCACCCGGCCCACAGCGACCTGGCCGCGCTGCGCGACGCGCTGACCGGCCCGGCCGACGTGCTGCCGCCCAGCTCCGGATACGCGTACGCGGCGTTCACCGCGGGCTGCCCGTACGTGGACTTCACCCCGTCCACGGGCGCCCGCCTGCCGGCCCTGGCCGCGCTCGCCGCCGAACGAAAGCTGCCGTACGCCGGGCACGACGGCAAGACCGGCGAGACGCTGCTCAAGTCGGTGCTCGCGCCGATGTTCGCGATGCGGCACCTGGCCGTGCGCTCCTGGTCCGGCACGAACCTGCTCGGCGGCGGCGACGGCGCCACGCTCGCCGACCCGGCCGCCAACGCCGCGAAGGTGGGCAGCAAACAGCGGGTGCTCGCCGAGACGCTCGGCTACCTGCCGCAGGGCCACACCCGGATCGAGTACGTCGAGGAACTCGGCGACTTCAAGACCGCCTGGGACCTGGTCACGTTCGCCGGTTTCCTGGGCACCGGAATGCGGATGGAGTTCACCTGGCACGGCTGCGACTCGGCGCTGGCCGCGCCGCTCGTGCTGGACCTGGCCCGGCTCACCGCCGCCGCGCACGCCGCCGGCCGCCACGGCCCGCTGACCGAGCTGGCGTTCTTCTTCAAGGACCCGCTCGGCGCGACCGGTCACGCGCTCGGTGAACAGTGGACGGTGCTGCGGGAGTTCGCCGCCGGCCTGCACGCCCGGGTGACGCCGTGACCCGCCTGGCCGACCTGGCCGAGCTGGTCCGGGCGCCCGCCGCGCTCTCCGTACCCGGGGACGTGCTCTCCGGCGCGGCGGCCGCCGGTGCGCTCGGTCCGCGTACACCGGCCCTGGCCGGCGCGTCGGTGCTGCTGTACTGGGCCGGGATGGCCGCCAACGACTGGGCCGACCGGCGGCTGGACGCGGTCGAGCGGCCGGAGCGGCCGATCCCGTCCGGCCGGGTGCGCCCGTCGGTCGCGCTCGGCGTCGCGTCCGGCCTGACCGCCGCCGGGCTCGCGGTCGCCACCGCCGCCGGGGGCCGCCGGGCGGCGGCAGTCGCGCTGCCGCTCGCGGCCACGATCTGGGGGTACGACCTGCGCGCGAAGAACACCGCCGCCGGGCCGGCGGTGATGGCCGCGTGCCGAGGGCTGGACGTGCTGCTCGGCGCGTCCGGCGGGCGGGTGGTCCGGGCGCTCCCGGCCGCGCTCACAGTCGCCGCGCACACCTGGACCGTGACCGCGCTGTCCCGCCGCGAGGTGACCGGCGCGGACCGGCGTCTGCCGGGCCTCACGCTCGCCGGCACCGCGCTGATCGCGCTCACCACCCCGGCCCGGCCGACCGTGTTAAGCGGGGCCCCCTCCTCTACCGGATGCGTTAAGAGGGGGCCCTTCCTTCGGCTCGGGGAGCTGGTTCCGGCGGTGCTCGCCGCCGGGTACGCCGTCCGCTACGGCCGGGCGCAGGCCCGCGTGCTCGCCGACCCGTCACCGGCCCGGGTGCGAGCCGCGGTCGGCGCTGGGATCACCGGGCTGCCCGCGTTGCAGGGCGCGCTGACCGCCCGCGCCGGGGCCCGGCTGCTCGGCCTCGCCGTGGCCGGCGCCGCGCCGCTCGGCCGCCGCCTGGCCCGACTGATCTCACCGACATGACCGCCGCGCCGGCCTCCCGGCCCACCGCCGGCCCGCTGTCCGGGCCGGGCGCGCTGCGCTTCGGGTACGGCACCAACGGCTTCGCCAACCACCGGCTCGGGGACGCGCTCGCGGTCCTCGCCGACCTCGGCTACGTGGGCGTCGCGCTCACCCTCGACCACGACCACCTGGACCCGTTCGCCCCCGGCCTGGCCCGCCGGGTCGCCGCCGTCAGTCGCCGGCTGGACGCGCTGGGGCTGGCCGTGGTGGTCGAGACCGGCGCCCGGTACCTGCTCGACCCGCGGCACAAGCACGCGCCGACACTGCTGCACGACGGCCCGGCCCGGCGGGTGGAGTTCCTGCGCCGAGCCGTCCGGATCGGTGCCGACCTGGGCGCGGAGGCGGTCTCCTTCTGGGCCGGGGTACGCCCACCCGGCGTACCACCCGGCGTCGCCGCCGACCGCCTGGTGGCGGGCTGCGCGACGGTGTGCGCCGCGGCGGCGGAGGCGGGCGTGCCGCTGGGCTTCGAACCCGAGCCGGGCATGTTCGTCGAGGACATCGCCGGGTGGTGGCGGCTGCGCGAGGCGCTGGGCGCGCCGCCCGGCTTCGGCATCACGCTCGACATCGGGCACTGCCGCTGCCTGGAGCCGATGCCGGTGCCGCAGTGCGTGTCGGCGGTCGCCGCGCACCTGGTCAACGTGCAGATCGACGACATGCGCCGGGGCGTGCACGAGCACCTGGAGTTCGGCACCGGCGAGATCGACTTCCCGCCGGTGCTGCGCGCCCTGGCCGACGCCGGCTACCGCGGGCTGGTGGCCGTGGAACTGCCCCGCCACTCGCACGCCGCACCGGCCGTCGCCGCCCGCTCACTGGACTTCCTGCGCGCCGCCGCCTCGCGCGGCGAGGGGCGGTGACCCACCACCTTCCACCCGGCAGAGGGGAGACGGCATGACACCCGACCGACTGCGCGCCGCGCTTCGGGGCGTACCCGATCCGCAGTGGCTGGACGCGGCGCTGCGCCGCGTCGCGACCGAACCCACGGCCATCGGGCGGTTCTTCGCCGCCGCCGCCCGGCGGTGCGGTCGCCTGCCGCTGCCCGACCCGCCCGGCTGGACGGCGGACGAGGCGGCCCGGGCGCTGCTGCTGACCGCGCTGCCGCACGGCCACGCCGCCGGCGCGGAGACGCTGTACCGGCAGGGCGACGCCGCCGAGAAACGCGCCGTGCTGCGCGCGCTGCCGCTGCTGCCGATCGGCGCGGAGTGCGTGCCGCTGCTGCACGACGCGACCCGCACCAACGACACCCGGCTGATGGCCGCGGCGCTCGGCCCGTACGCCCGGCACCTGGAGCAGGCGACCTGGCGGCAGGCGGTGCTCAAGTGCGTGTTCACCGGCGTGCCGCTGGCGGTCGTCGACGGCCTGCCGGAGCGGGCCGACGGCGAACTGGCCCGGATGCTCGCCGCGTTCGCCGCCGAACGGCACGCCGCCGGCCGCGACATGCCCGCCGACGCGACCGACCTGCTGCGCCGGCTGACCATCCCCACCACGGAGGCGTGACATGCGCATCTTCGACCCGCACATTCACATGACGTCCCGCACCACCGACGACTACGAGCGGATGGCCGCCGCGGGCGTCCGCGCGGTGGTCGAGCCGGCGTTCTGGCTGGGCCAGCCGCGTACGAGCGTGGACAGCTTCGTGGACTACTTCGACTCGCTGATCGGGTGGGAGCCGTTCCGGGCCGGCCAGTTCGGCATCCGGCACCACGCCACTGTGGCGCTGAACCCGAAGGAGGCGAACGACCCGCGCTGCCGCCCGGTGCTCGACCTGCTGCCCCGCTACCTGGACAAGGACGGCGTGGTGGCGGTCGGCGAGATCGGCTACGACGCCATGACGCCGGCCGAGGACGCCGCGCTGGCCGGTCAGCTCGCCCTGGCCGTCGCGCACGACCTGCCGGCGCTGGTGCACACGCCGCACCGGGACAAGGCGCGCGGCGTCGAGCGAACGCTCGCGGTGGTCGCCGAGTCGGGCATCGCGCCGGGACGGGTGCTCGTCGACCACCTCAACGAGGTGACCGTCGAGCTGGTCCGGGACACCGGCTGCTGGCTGGGCTTCTCGATCTATCCGGAGACGAAGATGTCGCCGCCGCGGATGGTGGAGCTGCTGAAGCGGTACGGCACCGAACGGATGCTGGTGAACTCGGCGGCCGACTGGGGCCGGTCGGATCCGCTGCTGACCCGGGCCACCGGGGAGGCGATGCTGCTGGCCGGGTTCGACGCCGACGACGTGGACCGGGTGCTGTGGCGCAACCCGGTGGAGTTCTACGGCCAGTCCGGCCGGCTCGACCTGACCGACCTGGAGACGAGCGACCCCACCTTCGCCGGCAACTCGATCGCCCGTGGGGGGCAGTGATGCGGCTGCGCCACGCCGACGGCACGACCGTCCATCTCGGCTACTGCACGAACGTGCACCCGGCCGAGGACCTGCCGGGCATCGTCGCCCAGCTCGACACGTACGCGGTGGCGGTACGCCGGGCGCTCGACGCCGACCGGCTCGGGCTCGGACTCTGGCTGGCCGCGCCGGTCGCCGCCGCGCTCGCCGCCGACCCGCCGGCCCGGCGCCGGCTGCGCCACGAGCTGACGGTACGCGGGCTGGAGGTGGTCACGCTCAACGGCTTCCCGTACGCCGCGTTCCAGGCCCCTGTGGTCAAGGGCGCGGTGTACCACCCGGACTGGACCACGCCGCAACGGTCGGCGTACACGCTGGACCTGGCCCGGGTTCTCGCCGACCTGCTGCCCGACGACGCCGTCCGGGGCTCGATCTCGACGCTGCCGATCGCCTGGCGCACCCCCTGGGACGCCGGGCGGGCCGCCACCGCCCGGCGTCGCCTGGACGCGCTGGCCGAGGGCCTGGCCGCCGTGCAGCGGGAGACCGGCCGGGTGATCCGGGTCGGCTTCGAACCGGAACCGGGCTGTCTGGTGGAGTCGACGGGACAAGCACGCGAGGTATTCTCAGACATGGATACCGACCGGCTCGGGATCTGCGTGGATCTCGCGCACCTGGCGTGTGCCTGGGAGCAGCCGGCGGATGCCCTGGCCGGGCTGCGTGCCGCCGGTCTCCCCGTGGTGAAGGTCCAGGTGTCCGCAGCGGTCGAGGCCCCTGACCCGCCCGCCGCGAGCGCGGCGCTGCGCCGGTTCGTCGAACCGCGCTTCCTGCACCAGACGCGGGCTGCCGGTTGCGCAGGCGCCGCCGATCCGGCCGATCCGGCGTACGCGGCCGACGACCTCGACGCCGCGCTCGACGCGCGGCTGCCCGGGGCGTGGCGGGTGCACTACCACGTGCCGTTGCACGCCCCGCCCGAGCCGCCGCTGCGCTCCACAGCGCCGGTGCTGCGCGAGGCGCTGGCCGCGTTGTACGCCGGTCCCGTCGCCGGCTGCGACCACCTCGACGTCGAGACGTACACCTGGGGGGTGCTGCCGGAGGCGCGGCGGCCGCGCGGCGACGCGGAGCTGGCCGCCGGCATCGCCGCCGAGCTGGCGTTCGCCCGCGACGAGCTGACCGCGCTCGGCCTGGCCACGACGGTGGGGGCGCCCTCATGAGCCGGCGGCTCGTGGTGCTCGACGTGGTCGGGCTGACGCCGCGGCTGCTGGCGCACATGCCCCGGCTGCGCACGGTGGCCGACGCCGGGTTCGCCGCCGAGCTGGGCACCGTGCTGCCGGCGGTGACCTGCTCGGCGCAGTCCACGTTCCTCACCGGCGAGCTGCCCGCCGGGCACGGCGTGGTGGGCAACGGCTGGTACTTCCGCGACCTGGGCGAGGTGCTGCTCTGGCGGCAGCACAACGGGCTCGTCGGCGGCGAGAAGGTGTGGCAGGCGGCCCGTCGCGTCGAGCCGGGCTACCGGGTGGCGAACGTCTGCTGGTGGTACGCGATGGGCGCGGACGTGGACTGGACGGTCACGCCGCGCCCGGTCTACCACGCCGACGGGCGCAAGGAGCCCGACTGCTGGACCGACCCGCCCGAGCTGCGGGACACCCTCACCGACGCGCTCGGCACGTTCCCGCTGTTCAGCTACTGGGGGCCGGGTGCCGGGCTGCCGTCCTCGGCGTGGATCAGCCGGGCGGCGCAGCGCATCCTCGCCGATCACGCTCCCGACCTGACGCTGGTCTACCTGCCGCACCTGGACTACGACCTGCAACGCTTCGGCCCGTCCGGCCCGCAGGCCGCCGCCGCGGCGGCGGAGCTGGACACCGTGCTCGGTCCGCTGCTCGACGCCGCGCGGGAACGGGACGCCACAGTGGTGGCGTTGTCCGAGTACGGCATCACCGACGTGTCCCGCCCGGTGGACGTGAACCGGATGCTGCGCGCCGAGGGGCTGTTGCGGGTCTACACCCAGGCCGGGATGGAATATCTCGACCCGTGGACGTCGCGGGCGTTCGCGGTGGCCGACCACCAGGTGGCGCACGTCTACGTCAAGGATCCGGCGGACGTGCCGGCGGTGGCGAAGCTCTGCGCGTCGCTGCCGGGCGTGGCCGAGGTGCTCGACGCCGCCGGGCAGGCCGGGTACGGGCTGGATCACCCCCGCTCGGGTGAGCTGGTGCTGGTGGCCGAGCCGGACGCCTGGTTCACGTACTACTACTGGCTCGACGACGCGCGGGCGCCCGACTTCGCCCGGCTGGTGGAGATCCACCGCAAACCCGGCTACGACCCGGCGGAGCTGTTCTTCGACCCGGCCGCGCCGGGTGCGGCGAAGCGCCGCGCGGCCGTGGCGCTGGCCCGCAAGAAGCTCGGGCTGCGCTACCTGATGTCAGTGGTGGGGCTGGACGCGGGCGCGCGTGCGGTGCGTGGTTCACACGGGCGCCTGCCCGCCGACCCGGCGGACGGCCCGGTGCTGCTCTGCTCCGACCGGGCCGCGATCCGGCCCCGGGTGGAGGCCACCGATGTGAAGGCGTTGCTGCTCGAACTCGCCGGACTGGCCAGGGAGGCACCATGACCGTAACCGTCGCACCGACCGATCCGGCCCTGTTGCGGGGCCGCTTCGACGCCGCGCTAGCCGCGTTCCTGGACGCGAGAGAGCCGGATCGGCCGGACGACGGTACGGGGGCCGTCCACACTGCTCTGCGCTGGTTCGTCCTGGCCGGCGGCAAGCGGATGCGCCCGCTGTTCTGCTACTGGGGCTGGCGGGGTTTCGGCGGCCCGGACGCCTCGCCGATCGTGGTCGCCGCGGCGTCGCTGGAGCTGTTCCACGCGTTCGCGCTGATCCACGACGACATCGTGGACCGCAGCGACCGCCGCCGGGGCGCGCCGACGCTGCACCGGTTCTTCGCCGAGCTGCACGCCGCGTCCGGCTGGCCGGGCGACCCGGCGGCGTACGGCCGGCAGGCGGCGCTGCTCTGCGGCGACCTCTGCGCCACCTGGTCGGCGCAGATGTTCCACGGGTGCGGGTTGCCGCCCGAGCGGCTGCGCCGGGGGCACGTGCTGCTGGCCCGGATGCGCTCGGAGGTGATCGCGGGGGAGTACCTGGACGTGGCCGGTGCGGCCGGGGACGGTTCGGTGGCGAACGCGCTCACAGTGGTACGGCTGAAGACGGCCCGCTACACGGTGACCCGTCCGGTGCAGATCGGCGCCGCGCTCGCCGGTGCGGCGCCGGAGGAGGTGGCCGCGCTGGCCGGGTTCGGCGACCCGCTCGGTGACGCGTTCCAGCTGCGCGACGACCTGCTCGGCGTCTTCGGTGACCCGTCGGTGACCGGCAAGTCCAACCTGGACGACCTGCGTGAGGGCAAGCCGACGGTGCTGCTGGCGCTGGCCCGGGCGTCCGCCTCGCCGGCCGGTGCGGCCCGGCTGGGGGAGCTGGTCGGCGATCCCGGCCTCGACCAGTCGGCCGCGGCAGAGGTGCGGGGCATCGTCGAGGAGTCCGGTGCCCGGGAGGCGGTGGAGCGGATGATCCGTACCCGGGCCGACGCGGCACTTGTCGCGCTGGACGCGTTGCCGCTGGCGGAACCGGCGCGGCGGGTGCTGGCGGCGCTCGCGGAGCGGGCGGTCGACCGCCACGAGTGACACCTACTTTTGTCGCTGAGCGCCGAAAGTCAAAGCCAATCGATCAGAAGCTATGGACAGGCTGATCGAAAGGTTTTAATGTCGTGCACAGCACAACGCTGTTTCGCCGAGGTGATCGCCCCGCACCAGATCGCCCCGCACCGCCCGCCTCGGCGAGGTGACCTCCGGTCCCGACCGGAGGTCGCGGCCCGCCGACCTCCCCGGCAGGCCGGCGCAGCATCCCCCTGCTCGGCATCCGGCGCGACGCGCGCCCGTTCCTGGCTGCGCGCGTCAGGAAGGGACAGCACAGCATGTCCAGCCACCACCACCCCCGTGCCCGACGACCGTTCGCCGCTGCCGCAGCGCTGCTGCTCGCGGCCACCGCCGGCACCGTCACAGTGGCCGCGGCGTCCGTCCCGGCGTCCGCCCACCCGATCCCGGCGAGCGACTTCCAGCAGGTCGAACTCGCCCGCGGTGTCGCCGAGACCGGCGAACCGATGTCGCTCGCGGTGCTGCCCGACCGGTCGGTCCTGCACACCGCCCGCAACGGCACGCTGCGCCGCACCGACGCGGCCGGCGCCACCACAGTCATCGGCACGCTGCCTGTCTACACCCACGACGAGGAGGGGCTCCAGGGCGTCGGCGTCGACCCCGGCTTCGCCTCCAACCGGCACATCTACCTCTACTACGCGCCGCCGCTGTCCACCCCGGCCGGTGACGCGCCCGCCACCGGCAGCGACTTCTCCGCCTGGCAGGGCGTCAACCGGCTCTCCCGGTTCACCCTCAACGCCGACTTCACGCTCAACCAGGCCAGCAAGGTCGACGTGCTCGACGTACCGGCCGACCGGGGGCTGTGCTGCCACGTCGGCGGCGACATCGACTTCGACGCCGCGGGCAACCTCTACCTGTCCACCGGCGACGACACCAACCCGTTCGACTCGGCCGGCTACGCGCCGATCGACGAGCGCACCAACCGCAACCCCGGGTACGACGCGCAGCGCAGCGCCGGCAACACCAACGACCTGCGGGGCAAGATCCTGCGGATCAAGGTGAACGCCAACGGCACGTACTCGATCCCGGCCGGCAACCTCTTCGCGCCCGGCACCGCGCGGACCCGCCCGGAGATCTACGCGATGGGCTTCCGCAACCCGTTCCGGATCAGCGTCGACAAGGCCACCGGCATCGTCTACGTGGGCGACTACGGGCCGGACGCCGGCACCACCACGGCCCGCGGCCCGTCCGGGCAGGTCGAGTTCAACCGGGTGACAGGGCCCGGCAACTACGGCTGGCCGTACTGCACCGGCACCAACACCGCCGCCGAGACGTACGCCGAGTGGGACTTCGCCGCCGGCACCGCCGGCCCGAAGTTCAACTGCACCGGCGGGCCGACGAACAACTCGTTCCGCAACACCGGCCTGGCCACGCTGCCGGCGGCGAAGCCGTCCTGGATCCGCTACGCCGGTGACGCCGGCAGCCCGCCCGAGTTCGGCGGCGGCTCCGAGTCGCCGATGGGCGGCCCGGTCTACCGGTACGACGCGGCGAACCCGTCCACCACGAAGTTCCCGCAGTCCTTCGACGGGCAGTTCTTCGCCACCGAGTTCGGCCGGGGCTGGATCAAGCCGATCCACGTCGGCGCGGACGGCTCACCCGGCACCATCGACAGCTTCCCGTGGACCGGCAAGCAGGTGATGGACTCGGCGTTCGGCCCGGACGGCGCGTACTACGTGCTCGACTACGGCACCGGCTACTTCAACGGCGACGCCAACTCGGCGCTGTACCGCTTCGACTACCTGGGCGGCGCCAACCGCGCCCCGGTGGCCCGCGCCGCGGCCGACCGGACCTCCGGCGCCGCGCCGCTGACTGTGGCCTTCTCCTCGGCCGGCTCGTCCGACCCGGAGGGCGGCGCGCTGACGTACGCCTGGACGTTCGGCGACGGCGGCACCTCGACCGCCGCGAACCCCTCGCACACCTACACCACAAACGGCAGGTACACCGCCACCCTCACCGTGCGCGACCCGCAGGGCGCCACCGGCACCGCGAGCGTGACGATCACAGTGGGCAACACCGCGCCGACAGTCGTCATCGAGACGCCCGGCAACGGCAAGCTGTTCTCCTTCGGCGACACCGTGCCGTTCCGGATCACCGTCACCGACCCGGAGGACGCCACGATCGACTGCACGAAGGTCAAGATGACATACGTGCTCGGCCACGACCAGCACGGCCACCAGATCACCTCGGCGACCGGCTGCACCGGCTCGATCGCCGTACCCGTCGACGGTGAGCACGACGACGCGGCGAACATCTTCGCCGTCTTCGACGCCGAGTACACCGACTCCGGTGGCCTCACCACGCACACCCAGCACACGCTCCAGCCCCGGCACCGGCAGGCCGAGCACTTCAAGACCTCGTCCGGGATCAACACGTTCGACAAGGCCACCGCCGAGGGCGGCAAGACCGTCGGCGACATCCACAACGGGGACTGGATCGCGTTCCAGCCGTACCTGCTCGCCGACGCCACCGGGTTCACCGCCCGGGTGTCGTCCGCCGGCGCCGGCGGCACGCTCCAGGTGCGGGCCGGCTCGGCCACCGGCACCGTGCTCGGCTCGGCCACCGTCCCGGTCACCGGCGCCTGGGACACGTTCACCACAGTCACCGGCACGATCGCCAATCCGCCGGCCGGCACCACCACGCTCTACCTGACGTTCGCCGGTGGCACCGGGGCGCTCTACGACCTGGACGCGTTCACGCTCACCACGTCGGCGGTCCGCACCGGCCCGGTGAAGGGCCTGGCCGGCAAGTGCCTGGACGTGCGCAACGCCGCCACCGCCGACGGCACCCAGATCCAGCTCTACACCTGCAACGGCACGACGGCGCAGTCGTGGACCGTGACGCCGAACGGCACCGTGAAGGCGCTGGGCAAGTGCCTGGACGTATCCGGCGGGGCCAGTGCGGACGGCACGAAGATCCAGCTCTACACGTGCAACGGCACCGGGGCGCAGAACTGGTCCGCGCAGGCGGACGGGACGGTACGTAACCCGCAGTCGGGCAAGTGCCTGGACGTGTCCGGCAACAACTCGGCCGACGGCACGGCGGTGCACCTGTGGACCTGCACCGGCGCGGCGAACCAGCGCTGGACCCTGCCGTGAGAATGAAGGAGAACCAGATGAAACTCGTGCGTACCGCACTGGGGGCGGTGACCGCCGTCCTCGCCACCATCGCCTGCACCGTCCCCGCGGGCCCGGCAGCCGCCGCCGACGCCCCCTACGACGTGCTCGTCTTCTCCAAGACCGCCGGCTTCCGCCACGACTCCATCGCGGTCGGCACGCAGGCCGTACGGGAGCTGGGCGCGGCGAACAACTTCACCGTCACCGCGACCGAGGACGCCGCCCAGTTCACCACCGCCAACCTGGCCCGCTTCGAGGCGGTGATCTTCCTCAACACCACGGGGGACGTCCTCAACGCCAGCCAGCAGTCGGCGTTCGAGGCGTACATCGGCGCCGGCGGCGGGTACGTCGGCGTGCACTCCGCCGCCGACACCGAGTACGACTGGCCGTTCTACGGCAACCTCGTCGGCGCCTGGTTCGCGTCCCACCCGGCCATCCAGCCGGCCACGGTGAAGGTGGAGGACCGGGCGCACGCCGCCACCGCGCACCTGCCGCAGCGGTGGAACCGCACCGACGAGTGGTACGACTACCGCACCAACGCCCGCTCCACCGCGCACGTGCTGGCCAGCCTGGACGAGTCCACGTACTCCGGCGGCTCGATGGGCGGCGACCACCCGCACGCCTGGTGCAAGACGTACAGCGGCGGCCGGTCCTTCTACACCGGCGGCGGCCACACCCAGGCGTCCTACGCCGACGCGGCGTTCCGGGCGCACCTGCTCGGCGGCATCCGCTACGCCGCCGGGCGCACGAAGGCCGACTGCCGGCCGGAGACCGGCTACACCGCGCTCTACAACGGCGGCACCACCGGCTGGTCGCAGGCCGGGCCGGGCAGCTTCACCAATGCCGACGCCACGCTCACCTCGGTCGGCGGCATGGGCCTGTACTGGTACAGCGCCAAGCAGTTCACCAACTACTCGCTGAAGCTGGACTGGCGGCTGGCCGGTGACGACAACTCGGGCGTGTTCGTCGGCTTCCCGCCGTCGAGCGACCCGAACTCGGCGGTGAACAACGGCTACGAGATCCAGATCGACCCCACCGACGCGGCCGACCGGACCACCGGCGCGGTCTACGGTTTCAAGTCCGCCGACCTGGCGGCCCGGGACGCGGCGCTGAACCCGGCGGGGGAGTGGAACACCTACGAGATCCTGGTCGAGTCCGAGCGGCTCCAGGTCTTCCTCAACGGCGTGCGGATCAACGACTTCACGAACACCGACCCGGTGCGGTCGCTCGCCGGGCACGTCGGCATCCAGAACCACGGCACCGGCGACGACGTGTCGTTCCGCAACATCCGGATCAAGGAACTCGGCGGCACGCCGCCGCCGACCGGCAACACCACCGTCCAGGCCGAGGCGTTCGGTTCGGCGAGCGGCGTCAGCGCGTACCCCAAGGCCGGCGCCAACGGCGGCCAGACCCTGGGGTACGTGGACCCGGGCGACTGGGCCGCGTACCCGGGTCTGGACCTGACCGGTGTGACGTCGCTGCGCGCCCGGGTGGTCTCTGGCGGCCCGGGCGGCACACTCCAGGTGCGGACCGGCTCGCCGAGCGGCCCGGTGCTCGGCCAGGTGGCGGTGCCGAACACCGGTAGCTGGACCACGTTCGCCGACGTGAGCACCGCGCTCACAGGCGTGCCGTCCGGTACGCAGACGGTCCACCTGACGTTCACCGGCAGCGGCTCCGGGCTGTTCGACGTCGACGACTTCACGCTGGTCCGCTCGACCGGCACCGGCGGCGCCGGCCCGATCAAGGGCCTCGCCGGCAAGTGCCTGGACGTGCGGAGCGGATCGTCGGCCGACGGCACCCAGATCCAGCTCTACACCTGCAACGGCTCGTCGGCGCAGTCGTGGACCGTGACGCCGAACGGGCCGGTGAAGGCGCTGGGCAAGTGCCTGGACGTGTCGGGCGGCGGCAGTGCGGACGGCACGAAGATCCAGCTCTACACGTGCAACGGCACAGGCGCGCAGAACTGGTCCGCGCAGGCGGACGGCACGGTGCGTAACCCGCAGTCGGGCAAGTGCCTGGACGTGTCCGGCAACAACTCGGCCGACGGCACGGCGGTGCACCTGTGGACGTGCACGGGCGCGGCGAACCAGCGCTGGACCCTGCCCTGACGGAGGCCATAGAGTGGAGGCGGCGACCGCGAGGTGGCCGGTGACCCGGCGGGAGGCGCAACCCGTCCGGGAGCAGACGCTCCGGCGTCCACCGGTTCCCACGCGCCGCCGCCTCCGGTCGTCCTCGCCCCGGTCCGCGACGGAATCCCCCATCACCACAGGGGAGAAGGACAATGGCGCGACCCATCACGCTCTTCACCGGCCAGTGGGCCGATCTGCCGTTCGACGAGGTCTGCCGGCTCGCCGCCGAGTGGGGCTACGACGGGCTGGAGATCGCCTGCTGGGGCGACCACTTCGAGGTGGACAAGGCGCTCGCCGACGACTCGTACGTGGAGCGCAAGCGGGCCACCCTGGCCAAGCACAACCTCCAGGTGTTCGCCGTCTCCAACCACCTGGTCGGGCAGGCCGTCTGCGACCACCCGATCGACGAGCGGCACCAGGACATCCTGCCGTCCCGGATCTGGGGCGACGGAGAGCCGGAGGGGGTGCGGCAGCGGGCCGCGGAGGAGATCAAGGACACCGCGCGGGCGGCGGCGAAGCTCGGCGTGAACACCGTCGTCGGCTTCACCGGCTCGTCCATCTGGCACACGGTGGCGATGTTCCCGCCGGTGCCGCCGGCCATGATCGAGCGCGGCTACCAGGACTTCGCCGACAGGTGGAACCCGATCCTCGACGTCTTCGACGAGGTGGGGGTGCGGTTCGCGCACGAGGTGCACCCCAGCGAGATCGCCTACGACTACTGGACGACGAAGCGCACGCTGGAGGCGATCGGGCACCGGGAGGCGTTCGGGCTCAACTGGGATCCGTCGCACTTCGTCTGGCAGGAACTGGACCCGGTGAACTTCATCTTCGACTTCGCCGACCGGATCTACCACGTCGACTGCAAGGACGCGAAGGTCCGTACCGGCGACGGGCGGCGCGGCCGGCTCTCCTCCCACCTGCCCTGGGCCGACCTGCGGCGCGGCTGGGACTTCGTCTCCACCGGCCACGGCGACGTGCCGTGGGAGGACTGCTTCCGGGCGCTCAACGCGATCGGCTACGACGGCCCGATTTCGATCGAGTGGGAGGACGCCGGCATGGACCGCCTGGTCGGCGCGCCGGAGGCGCTCCAGTTCGTCCGCCGCCTGGCGTTCGACGCCCCGTCCGCGGCCTTCGACGCCGCCTTCAGCAGCAGCCGCGACTGACCGGTCAGCGGGCGGCGTAGACCTGGTCGCTGACCAGGCGCGCCGCCCCGACCAGGCCGGCGGTGTCGCCGAGGTCGGACAGGACGATCGGCATGCTGCCGGTGGCCAGCGGCGTGGAGCGCCGGTAGACCACGCCCCGGATCTCCGCGAGCAGCACCGGCCCGATCCCGCCGGGTGCGCCGCCGATGATCACGATGGCCGGGTTGACGAAGCTGACCAGCCCGACCAGCACCCGCCCGAGCCGGCGGGCGGCGTCGCGCACCAGCGTCTGCGCCGCCGGGTCGCCCTCGGTGGCCGCCGCCGCCACGTCGGCCACCGACAGCGTCCCGGCCGCGGCCAGCCGGTCCGCCAGCGCCGTCGAGCGCCCGGCCCGCGCGGCGCTCACCGCCTCGCGCACCAGTGCGACATCCCCGCAGTACGCCTCGACGCACCCGTTGTTGCCGCAGCCGCAGAGCGGCCCGTCCTCGGTGAGCTGGAAGTGGCCGATGTCGCCGGCCCCGCTGGCCGCATCCCGGTAGAGCGCGCCGGCGAGCACCAGCCCGCAGCCGATCGCCTCGCCCAGCTTGACGTAGAGGAAGTCGTCGAACGGGCGGCCGGTGCCGGCGTGCCGTTCGCCGAGGGCCATCGCGTTGGCGTCGTTGTCCACCTGCACCGGGCAGCCCAGCTCGGCGGCGAGCGTGTCGCGTACCGGGAAGCGGTGCCAGCCGGCCAGGGCCGGCGCGGACACCGGCGTGCCGTCGCGGACCTCGACCGGCGCGGGCAGCGCGACGCCGACGCCGGTGAGCGACGACAGTCCCGCCTCGACACGCAGTTTGCCGAGCAGTTCGACGATGCGCCCGACCACCACGTCCGGGCCGAGCCGGACGTCCACCGGCTCGTCGTGCCGGGCGAGCGGGTTCAGTTCGCCGTCGGTGAGCGCGACCCGCAGGACGCCGTCGCCGACGAGCACCGCGCCGAACCGGACCTGCGCGCCGACGCGCAGCAGCGACGAGCGGCGTCCGCCCCGGGACGCGGCCGGTCCGGCGGTCTCCACCAGGCCGAGCGTGGTCAGCCGGTCGACCTCGGCGGCGAACCGGGCCCGGGGCAGGCCGAGGAGGTCGGCCAGCTCGACCCGGGAGCGTGGGCCGTCGTCGCGCAGCAGGCGCAGCAGTCGCGCCTGATCCGCCGTCTCCGGTCCGACCATCGGCATCTGGTCACCTCCCCACGGAGAATGTGCCACATCGCCGCCCGCGCACACGGGAGCGGGCCGGTCACCCGGAGGTGACCGGCCCGCTGTCCGCTGGTGTCAGAGCGTGTTGCCGGTGCTGGACGGCTTGGTGCTCGTGCCGGTGGTGGTCGAGCCGGACGCGCTGGTCGAGCCCGTCCCGTTGGCGCTGCGGCTGCCGACCGCGGCCGGCGTGCCGGCGAACGGCTTGTCGGCGTCGGTCATGCCCGGCTTGCCGCCGTTGGTGGCGAGCTTCTCACCGAGCTTGGTCTGCCCCAGCTTGTCCTTGCCCTCCGAGTAGAGCCGGGTCGCCTGGGCCTGCGCGACCCCGGCCGCCTCCTGGACGGTCGGGTGGTCGAGCACCTTGCGCCCGCGGACCACCAGCTCCTCGTACTTCTCCCGGCCGGCACGGGCGCCCAGGACGAATCCCGCAGCCAGCCCGCCAAGAAACATGATCTTTCCGCGCATGGCGGCTCCTTCCGTACCTGACGCTCTCGCCGGTTTCCGCCAGCTCGGCGGAATGACCGTCTCGCGCCTGCTTCTCTGTCGACGGCTAACTACCCATCCTGCTCTCCGCTCATGCCTCCCTGTGCCGAGATGACGATTTGTCCGCAATCCTGGCGCGTCAGCCGGTCCGGTCCTCCTCCGGTAACCCCCTGGCGCACCACCCCCCGATGTCCTGTACTCTTGTCCCCGTCGCACGGAGCGGAGAGATCCGAACCGAGCGGTGCACGGTCCCCTGTAGCTCAATTGGCAGAGCAGCCGGCTGTTAACCGGCAGGTTATTGGTTCGAGTCCAATCGGGGGAGCTTCGCTCCACGTCACGCCCGTCGGCATCGCCGGCGGGCGTTCGTCGTCGCTGGTCCCCTTCGCGTGCCCGGCTGCCCGGTTTCCGCCCCCGAGTCCTCGTTCGCCCGGCAGGATGGTCGGCGTCGACTTAGACTCCCGCTGCGTCGATTGATGCGTCGATTCGAGGACGGTGGAGATGGCCGCAGGACGCAGCCGCTGGACCGCGACGCTGATCGCGGTGGCGGTGGTGCTCGGCTGGCTGATCGTCGGCGGCATCGCCGGCCCCTACTCCGGCAAGCTCGGCGAGGTCTCCACCAACGACAACGCCTCCTTCCTGCCGGCCGACGCCGAGGCCACCCGGGCGCAGGACCTGGCCGCCGGATTCGTCGACCGGGAGACCACCCCGGCACTCGTGGTCTACGAACGACCCGGCGGCCTCACCCCGGCCGACCAGCAGCGCATCCGGGCCGACGCGGCCCGCTTCGCCGAGGTGCCGGGCGTGGTCGGTCCGCTGCCGCCACCGGTCGTCAGCCAGGACGAGCAGGCCGCCCAGGTGATCGTGCCGATCGACAGCTCCGAGGGCGAACAGATCCGGTCCGTTGTGGAACGCCTGCGCGACATCGCCGGCCCGGACCGCGACGGGCTCACCGTCGACGTGGCCGGACCCGCGGGGCTGCTCGGCGACCTGATCGAGGTGTTCGGCGCGATCGACGGGCCGCTGCTCCTGGTCACGCTGACAGTGGTGCTGGTCATCCTGCTCGTCGTCTACCGCAGCCCGGTCCTCTGGATCTTCCCACTGCTGGCCGCCGGGATGTCGTACTCGCTCGCCGCCGTCTTCGTCTACCTGCTCGCCGACCACGACATCGTCAAGCTCAACGGGCAGGCACAGGGCATCCTCACCGTGCTCGTCTTCGGCGCCGGCACCGACTACGCGCTGCTGCTCATCGCCCGCTACCGGGAGGAACTGCACCGGCACGAGCGCCCGTGGGACGCCATGCGGACCGCCTGGAAGGGCGCCGCCCCGGCCATCATCGCCTCCGGCGCCACAGTCATCGTGAGCCTGCTCTGCCTGCTGCTGTCCAGCCTCAACTCCAACCGCGCGCTCGGCCCGGTCAGTGCCGTCGGCATCGCCGCCACGCTGCTGGTGATGCTCACGTTCCTGCCCGCGCTGCTGGTCCTCGGTGGCCGCTGGGCGTTCTGGCCCCGGCGACCCCGCTACGACCAGGCCGACCCGCGCACCGAACACGGCATCTGGGGGCGGATCGCCGGCTTCGTGGCGCGCCGCGCGCGTACCGTCTGGGTCGTCACCGCCGTGGTGCTCGCCGCCCTCACGATCGGGGTGACCCAGCTCGGCGCCACCACGCTCGGCCAGTCCCAGCTGTTCACCCAGCGCACCGACTCCGTGGCCGGGCAGGAGGTCATCGACAGGCACTTCCCGGCCGGCACCGGCAGCCCCGCCACCATCTTCACCACCCAGGCCACCGCGCGGCAGGTCGCCCAGGTGGCGCAGGGCGTGCCGGGCGTCGCCTCGGTGCTGCCGCTCGGCCAGCGGGGCGAGAACGCGCCGCCCGACCCGGACGCGCCCCCGAAGGTGGTCGACGGGCGGGTCCAGCTCGACGTCACGCTCGCCGACCCGCCGGACAGCAACGGCGCCGAACGCACCATCCGCGACCTGCGCGAGGCGGTGCACCGGGTACCCGGCGCCGACGCCGTGGTCGGCGGCTTCACCGCGATCAACGTGGACACCGCCGACGCCTCGGTACGCGACCGTGACGTCATCATCCCGGTGGTGCTGCTGGTCATCGCGGTCATCCTGGCCCTGCTGCTGCGGGCCCTGGTCGCACCGGTGCTGCTGATCGCCACAGTGGTGCTGTCGTTCCTGGCCACGCTGGGCCTGTGCGCGCTGCTGTTCCGGTACGTCTTCGACTTCCCCGGCGTCGACCAGTCCTTCCCGCTGTTCGCGTTCGTCTTCCTGGTCGCGCTCGGCATCGACTACAACATCTTCCTGATGAGCCGGGTCCGCGAGGAGTCGGTCCGCCGCGGCACCCGCGCCGGTGTGCTCGCCGGACTGGCCGTCACCGGCGGCGTCATCACCTCCGCCGGCATCGTGCTCGCCGCCACGTTCTCCGCGCTCGCCGTCCTGCCGCTCGTGGTGCTCGTCGAGTTGGGCGTGGCGGTCGCCGTCGGCGTACTGCTCGACACCATCGTGGTCCGCTCGCTGCTGGTGCCCGCGCTCGCGTACGACATCGGGCCGAAGGTCTGGTGGCCGGGCCGGTTGTCGCGGTCGCACCGCGAGGGCGACCGGGCCGGGGCGGGGGTGGACCGTGCCTGACACGGACGTGGTGATCGTCGGCGGCGGCCTGGCCGGTCTCGCCGCCGCCCGGCGGCTGCACCGCGCCGGCGTGCCGTGGCGGCTGCTGGAGGCGGGCGACCGGCTCGGCGGGCGGGTCGCCACCGACCGCGTCGACGGGTTCCTGCTCGACCGGGGCTTCCAGGTGCTCAACACCGCCTACCCGCGGCTCACCGGACTGGTCGACGTCGGCACCCTCAAGATGGGCTGGTTCACCTCCGGCGTGCTGGTGCGCCGCGGCGACCGGCTGGAACGCCTGGTCAACCCGCTGCGAGAACCTGCCGGCGCACCCGGCACGCTCACCGCCGGCATCGGATCGCTGACCGACCGGTTGCGGTTCGCCACACTCGCCGCCGGCTACGCCACAGTGCCGGTCGGGCGGCTCCTCGACACGCCCGAGAGCAGCGCCGAGAAGGCGCTGCGCCGGGCCGGCCTCTCCGACGCGATCATCGAGGAACTGCTCCGGCCGTTCCTGTCCGGCGTGCTGCTCGACCGCGAGCTGGCCACCTCCAGCCACGTGCTCGCCGTCGTCATGCGCTCCTTCGCCCGGGGGAGGATCGGCCTGCCGGCCGACGGCATGCAGGCGCTGCCCCGGGCGCTCGCCGCGCCGCTGCCCGCCGAGCTGATCGAGCTGAACACCCCGGTCACCGAGGTCGCGCCCGGCCGGGTCCGCACCCCGTCCGGCGAGATCACCTGCCGCGCCGTCGTGGTCGCGGTGGACCCGTCCGCGGCGGCCACGCTGCTGCCAGGGCTGCCGAGGGTACGCATGCACGCGTACACCACCTACTACCACCGCACCGGCGCGGCGCCGCTGGACGAGCCGATCCTGCTGCTCGACGGCGACCGCCGCGAACTCGTGGCCAACACGGTGGTGGTGAGCCGGGCCGCGCCCACGTACGCGCCGGACGGCGAACACCTGATCGCCACCTCGGTGGTCGGCCCGCAGGCCCCGCCCGAACCGGTGATCCGGCGCGAACTGGACCGCCTCTACGGCCGCTCCACCGCCGACTGGACCCACCTCACCACAGTCGCCGTGCCGGACGCGCTCCCGGCCGCACCGCCACCACAGGGCCGGCTGCGGAAGCCGGTGGCGCTCGGCGACGGCCTGTACGTGGCCGGGGACCACCGCGACAGCCCGTCCATCCAGGGGGCGCTCGCCAGCGGGTGGCGAGCGGTCGGCGCGGTCCTCGCGGAGTTGCGGCGCGCGTGAGGCGTTGGTCGACGGGTTGCGCGTTGTTATCCTCGCGTTGCCCATCGTGCTGTCGCGGCCGTGTTTCCGCCCGGTAGGTGGTGGTCCGCGCAACGATCGGCGGGTTACGATCCGGCGCGGTCACGGGGCGGTAGCTCAGCCGGTTAGAGCAGGGGACTCATAATCCCTCGGTCGCGGGTTCGAACCCCGCCCGCCCCACCATCAGAAAGAGCGCTTGACCTGCTACTTCTTGCCAGTTTTGCGATCTTTTACACTCGTTTGATGTGGCGCTTCGACACCTTCAAGCCGTCGGCGTCGAGAGCGACGATGCGGTTTCCGGCATCGCTCTTGGGCTCGTCTCCTCGATCCGGACGAGGGACGCCGATACGCTGCTCCGGTGCCGCCTCCGCCAGCTCGGGGTTCCAGTGGCGCTGCACTCTTCGAGGCTCACCCATGTCGGTCACGGTGGCCTCGTCGCCGCCTCATCGGCCGCTGTACAGCTCTGCGAGGGCCGCACGGATGGCCGGCACCGCCTCGGCGGGGTGGTGGTCGAGGGGTAGGTGCTTGATCGCCTCGTAGATCGCTTCATCGATGTCTCTGACGGTGAGGTCGTCGGGTAGGCGTTGAAACCAGCGATAGCCAGCCGGCCGCTCCGGCAATCCCACATCGCGTAGGAACGAGTTCGCGGCCTCATCGATGATCTCTTGGTCATCGGCCGTGCGCGGCTCGAAGGACGTACGCTCTCCTGCACGGTCGATGATCTTCACCTCCACTTGGTGTTGCCGGGTTTCAGGGAGCCGGGCCAGGGTGGAGGGGTCGGCGAGGTAGCCGAGCATGGCATCCCAGCCGGAAACGCTCAGCTCCCAGTACCTGCCATCAGGAGTGTGGATGGCGTGGCGGCGCTCGGTGATGTCCGGCGGTGAACCGGGGAACGGCGCGGCCGTGTCCCAGGCGTTCGGTGCGGCGCTGGTGTCGCCCATGCTGCTCCTCCGGAGGCTTGCTACGGCACGGTCCCGGCCTCCCCGGGGAGAGGTCGGGACCGTGGTCACACATCCGCATTCACCTGTGATGGTACGACTTCGGACCGGACAGGATCAGAACTTGCAGGGGTCGGCGGTCGACCCGTAACACTTGAAGCGCGCCGTCTCCAGCGGGGGCAGCGTGCGCACGGAGTAGCCGCCGGGGGTGAAGTCGGTGTTGAAGGCCGCGTAGTACGGCTTGGGGTTGACCAGGAAGTTGCCGTAGAGAGTCGAGCTGTTCCAGCGCCAGTTCGTGCCACTGATTCGGCCCGGGTAGAGAGCGTGGTCGCCGCAGTCGGCGTCCGGCCAGTTGTCGATGACCTCGTAGCAGTTGATCCAGGAGTCGCTGAAGGTCAGCGACGGGCCGTAGTCCCAGATCAGGGAGACGGTCCACCGGCCGCGCCGACCCTGGAGGCTGTTGCGGATGATCACGTCGAAACTGCCGATAACCCCGTTGCTGTCGCCGTAGGTGGCGTTGCCCTTCGTCTCGCCGATGTAGCGCGAGGCGTCGATGATCCGGTGACAGGTGCCGCTGCTCTCGCACCAGGTGTCGTAGTCGTCCGCGAGGACCGACACGGGATCGGGGGCCGGGGCGATCGTCGCGGCGACGGGCGTGTAGGTGGTGACGGGGGTGCCGTTGGGGTCACGGCGGGTGCTGGCCAGACCGGCGCTCGTGCAGACCCAATCCGGCGACTTCTGCTGCATGGCCAGCGCGATGCACGGCGCGAGCACCTTCTGAGCGCCGTCGTAGGTGTTCTTCCCGCTCGCGCCGGCCACCGCCGGAGCTTCCACCGCCGTGACGCCGAGCACGACAGCGAGAAGGCCGGCGACGATTGCGCCGCCCCTTCTGAGGCTACGGATGTTCACGCTTTCTCCTCTCACGCAAACTGCCGGTTAATGCGGTCGTGAGAATTCTTGCGACATCTAGAACGGTCAATCAATGCTTCGTCGCTTTACTGACATTCACCAACATCAATCAATATACATAAGCGGAATTGCCGCACGGGCGAGATCGGACCCGGCGGTGAAATCGCGTTCGGCCTGTTCGGTCGGCCTAGCTTCGCTCCCTCTTTTGTAACTTCGGCCACCCCAAAAAGCGATCGAACAGCTCGTTCGCACTCGGCACCTCGGCGCGCAGCTTGGCGAGGTCGTCCGCCGCATCACCCAGCGTCCCGGCCAGGTACACGAACAGGCTCACCCTGTTCCGTTCGTACTCACTCAAGAGCGCAAGCTTCGCGTCCCCACGCGGCCATGGATGGCCGCAGGCACGACACAGCCGGATCGGCCGAAGCGGCGAATGCGGCCGGCGCGTCACGACGACCACCCCGACTCCGCCAACAGCCGATGCAGTTCCCGACAGACACATCCAGGAGGCGGCTGGGCGAGGAGCTGCCGAATCTGCGCTTCCTTCTTCTGCTCCCTCAGCCGACGCAGCAGGGCGTCCGTGCGGCCCCACGCGGCCAACGCACTCTCGCATCCCAACGCCACGTCACAGGCCATCCAGAACTCGCGTGGCGCGACCTGGCGCCCTACCTCGATGTTGGCGATGCTGCTGCGCGACCGCCGCACCAAGAGCGCCAACCGCTCCTGTGTCACCCCCGCCGACCGCCGCGACTCTGCCAGAGCACGCCCCGACACCCGGCGTGAGTCCGCCACCACCTCCAACGGGACCGCCTCCAGGCGCTGAGGAGCGGCGAGCGCGGCCACCACAGAAAGGGTCACCGCCGCCCACCACCCTCATGCGACAGACGACCCGGCGGCCGAGCCGGCGCGTACTCCGCAGCGCTACGCGCCGGCAGTAAGCCGGCCGTCTGCCCGTTCCTGGCTCTCCACGCCAGCAGCGTTTCGCCCGCGCGACTGAGCCGAGCACAACTGCCGTCCGGCTGGCACCGAGAGCACGCATCTCGGTGATGGAAGTCAACGACGAAACCCGCCATCATCACGGCGAAAGGGGGTTCAGGCAGCGGCGTTCCCACGTTCACCGCCGATCTCCACGTGACCGGCGGCCCGCCTGATCAGCCCGCCACATGCCACCCCGCGTCAGCAAGGGCCGATCATCCAGCAGCATTGTGGGACCGTTCCAGCCGGGCGCTGAACGGACGCGGCCGACATGTAGACCGCTACATTGCGCACGCGCCGAGCGCTCTGAGGCATCTCCGGGGTTCTGCTTGCGCCGAAACCACTTCCATCGAGGCACGTTGCTCTACCTCCCGTCGCGTCGGCCGTCTGGTCTCAGCCTGCAATCAGCGGACTACGCTCGGAAGGAGGTCGATGCTTTCAGAGGCTTTCAACAGGGGGACCCCGTGGACGACCTTGGCGCGCAGTTGCGGCAGGCTCGTACCGAGGCCGGCGCGACGCTGGCCTCGGTGGCGGCCCGCTCGTGCTACTCGGCTTCGCACCTGAGCAACGTGGAGGCAGGACGGAGGGCCGCGACCCCTGACATCGTGCTCGCCTATGCGCGGGCGCTCGGGGAGGGTGACGTGAACCGCCGACAAGTACTCGGACTCGCAGCCGGCGTCGTGGGTCCGGTCGTGGCTGGAGAACTCATCCGAGCTGGCTTCACCGCCGCACTTGATGGCCGAGGGGCCGAGGAGGACTGGCGCGAGCGGGTTGACCAGTACGGCCGGGACTACATGGCTGTAGGAGCGGCCGTTCTCCAGGTCAGACTTGCGAATGACCTCGTGATCCTTCAACAGCACCTCGACACGCCGCACATGTGGTCGCACGCCGCGCGAGCCCTGGTCACCTATGGGAAAACCACACCCAACCCGGCTGAAGCGATCCGTTGGTACGACCTAGCGGCAACGGCGGCGGACCGGTCCGACGACCTTGGAGTCCGCGTATGGGTTCGAGGCAGGGCAGCTATCGCACTCGCCTACGAAGGCGCGGCGCTTCCAACGGCCCGGCGGTACGCCGACCAGGCCCTAGCCCTGTCCGACCGGCCCTCGCTCGGCCGCGTCCAAGCCCTCATGGCCGGCGCGCACGTCGCGGCGGGGCGCGGCAACCAGGCCGGCGCGATTGCGCTTGACACCGAAGCGCGCCGCGTCTTCGATCACGTCGCGTCACCGGACGGGGAAATCTCCGACACCGCCGTTCCGCCATGGCGTATGGCGACCTTCCGTAGCATGCTGTACGCCCGCTTGGGGATGCCGGAACCTGGAAGCGAGGCTCAAGAGGAGGCCGACCGGACACGGCCGGCAGGGCTCCCGCGCTTCGCGACGCACATCGAGCTACATCGGGGGCTGACGATGGCAAAGGCCGGCGACAAGGCTGGCGGCGTCATGTACGCCCGGCGGGCTTGGGACGCGCTCCCGGCCGAGCGGCGGTCACAGAGCCTCGCGTTGATGCTGCGCGAGGTCGAGCGAGCCTGACAGCGAGGCGGAGCTCACTGCGGCTGAGAGCACTCAGCCGACCGGCGTGGGGGCCTAACGTGAGCCCGGTGTGAGCCCGGTGTGAGCCCGGACGCCTCCGGATTGATCGTCACGGGGCTAGATGGGGAACCACGGTGAAGGGTGCCCACCAGGACGGATAGGCACCCCTCAACACGTCTTCGGACTAGCGATCACGCGGGAAATCTAACTCATAATCCCTCGGTCGCGGGTTCGAACCCCGCCCGCCCCACCACCCGTTTTCCCTGGTCGGCCATGCTGGTGGCGACCCGCACGCACCGCGTCGAGGTCCGGTCCGACGCTCTCGGTCCGCACTGAGGCCGGTCTACGACTGCGACGAGGAGATCCGCCTTACAGCGAAGTTCCTGGCAAGCCTTCCTAGGAACTTGGCGGGTCGGTTCCGTCGCACGGGACACCGATACCTAGCTGTACTTGCGCCGTCTGCCCCCGCGACCGAATTGTGAGCGGTAGGCAGGTCGCCCGCGCAACCCACGTGCCGCCGACGAAGGCCAGCCACTGAGATTGGTCGTCGACAGGTGCGCAGGCGCGCACACGGGCGCGCACGGCCGGCACCACTGACGAGCCCCATCCGAGACGCGCCCTGTCCTCCCAGCCGGATGCCACCCGAAGATCGATCACTGCGCCGCCGCGTACGACCAATCCCCATTTGGCGAACAGCCGGGCTGCCGGGTCCGGTTGCCCCGATTCCTCTGCTTGAAGCACAGGCCGGTCAGGTACCGCGACGTCCTCTCCCACGAGCCGATAACCCGCCGGCGGTTCCTGCATCGCATCCACCGATACAGTGCATGACTCCTGCCTGGCGCTCCCGTCAGTTGACGGGGACGCGCTCGGGTCAGTACCCAGAGATGCAGTTGGTGCGGGTGGTCGGGCCTCACCCTGGCCGGAACCGCTTGAGGACGTACAGGCTGCTGGCGTCACCATCAGGCAGACGCTGATCGGCCACCACAACATGCGGCTGGTCCATCGCACGCGCGTCACCTCCTGAACGGCGAGGCCTTCGACGGTTGGGGCGCGACCCGTGAAGCGTCACCGTACCGAAAGGCGGGATGCGTTCGATGCCGCCCGCCCTGCCACGCGAGACGCCCTGCTCAGCCGAGCTACCAGTACCTGCCGCAGGTCGGCTCGAGCTTGTCGACCGCGCTCTCCAGGTCGCCCGTGTCGCTCGCCACCTTCACGATCGCTTCCGCATATTCGAGCTTGGGCTTGATCGAGCGGACCTCGACGTCCTTCCGGCCTGCGGCCATGGTGAGCACCTGGAACTTCTTCCGCAGCGTGCGGTCGGTCTGCTCGCCGGCCACCCTGTTCGCCACCGCCTCGAGGTTGACCAATCGGGTGGACGCCTCCGCCCGGGCGTTGACGAGCTCGGCCTCCACTGTCGAACTGGAGGCGACCCCGACCAGGGTGATCAGCCCGGCGATGGCCTTCTCCAAGGGACCTCTGACGGTGGTGCAGGCCGCCTTGCTGCTGGCGGTGGCCACTTGCGTGGCCTTCCTGGTCGTGGGCGCGGCCGCGGGGGCCGTCGAGGACCGGGGAGTCCCCGAGGACCGTGAGGTCTGCGAGGGCTCGGGCGCGAGGCTCGGTGTGGCCGTCGGCGCCGAGGGCATGGGAGTGGGTGACTCCGTAGCGGTGCTCGCCGCCACGGCGGTGGGCGTGCCCGGCGTCTCGTCGGCGCGGCCACACGCCGAGGCGGTGAGCAGCATCGCAGCGACCGCCACGTAGAGCCCGAACCGTCGTACCGTCACGTCGTATCCCATCTCGCGATCTTGCGGGAGCGTGACGATACATGTCGGACGCAGTGGCGGCCATCAACCAGATGGACCGCCCGGGTGACAATCGCGCGCATGAGCGCTGCTGACGTCGTAACGGTTGATCTCACTTCGGATCAGCGGTTCCTGCTACGGCGCGGGTTGGCCGAGTGGGTGGCCCCGCGCATCCCACTGATGAACTCGCCCGGGTCATAAGCTTCCAGGACCGGGCGGACCTCTACCACGGCGAGGGCCGGGCCCGTCGGGAGCGCTCTACCCAACTCACGCCTGCTTCGGCATGCTGACCGGATGGAGAACCCGCACGCCTCGACGCCGTTCGCTCTGCACCTGTACTGCAGAGTCGACGTCCTGGTCACTGACGCGGAGGCTCTCACCGATCGCGCAGTGGCCGAGCTGCGAGATGCGGATGTCGAGTGGCGCACGGAAGACGACGATCTCGAATCGGCGGTCGGAGAACTGCGCGGCAGCGTCGCCGACTCTCTCGGGGCGGTGGTCGACATCAGCCGCCTGATCGAGGGAATCCCCGGAGTGGAGTTCCGAGGCGGTTGGTGCCGCGCCGAGCCGGGGCCGCCTCGGGAGATGCCTGCTCCTGGAAGCCGGCGCTCATTGCTCGGGCACGACCCGGACGATGCTGCTGCCACTGGACGTGGCGTTGCCTCCGTCGATCACTGAGGTGACCAGGTCGTAGAAGCCCGGCTTGGCATCGGGGCCGATCACGATCGTGCTGGCGGGACGCTCGCCCGGAGTGCCGGTCGGCCGGACCGGTGTCGCCGTGAAGGTGACCAGCCCCGGGACCGCCGAAGCGGCCTTGAGGTCGTCCACAGTGCCGAACGGACCCGTCAGCCGTGCGGCCAGCTCGACCTGCGGCGAGGCGGAGCCCGGCTCGTCCGGGGACTCGACGGTCCAGTGGACGGTCACGGTCTGGCCAGGCTGATACGGCTTGTCGACGTCCAGGTCCTCGCAGCAGGTGTACGTCGGCGGCACCTCCGCCACCATCTCGGACGGTTCGGCGCCGCAGGCTGCCAGCAACGGCACGGCGAGGCAGCTGAGAAGGCGCAGGCGCGGCGATTTCATGCGCGAGATCGTAGGCGTGGCGCGCCGCTGCCAGGGGGCGGCGGACAGATGCACCGCAGTCTATGGTTGCCGCGTGAACAGACGCCTGTGGGTGGTGTCGGCACTGGCCGTGACCGCGCTGCTCGCCTTGCCGGTGACCGTCGTCGGCGTCCACGCGACCCACCCGCGGGACGAGAGCGGATACCTGGCGTACCTGAAGCAGTACGGCGACCGGCGGAACGATCGGCCGCTGGCGGTGTTGCCGCCGACCGCGGATCTGGTCGCCGAGGGCGACGCGGCATGCGACTGGTTGCGCGAGCAGCCGTACGCGCTCTGGCGGCACGATCCGGAGTACCGCGAGCTTGTCGTCTACGAGCGCTATGTCCGGCAGGTCGAGAACCGCCTGCCGGCCTGGGGCGACGAGCTGCCCGACCGGCGATCGGTGACGGGAGCCGCGTGGACCCACCTCTGCCCGGCGGAGTGGGAACTACGCCAGCCCCGCCGTAACCCCTTCGCCCCCAAGCCGCCGGACTGAGCGCGCGGCGCGCCGCAGGCGCGGTCAGTGCGCGCGGTTCGTGGCCATCCAGGCGGTTGCGAAGTCGACCAGGGTGCGCTGGCGCATCAGCCGTGCCGTCGCGCCGGCGACCTGGCCGGTCGTCGCGCCGCCTGTCGCCTCGAAGTCGGCGCCCAGCCGGTCGAAGTCGTCCTCGTCGGTGACGACGTCTGTCCACGTGGTCCACCGGCTCGTGCCGTCCGGCAGCCGTACCGCCGAGCCCGTCACCGCCCGCGGCGGCGACGCCTGCCGCCACTCCGCCAGGTGCAGCGAGGTGTTGGAGCTGTGGTCGCAGCCGAGCAGCAGCACCTTGCCGTCGAGCCGGTACACCGCGCCGAGCGGTGAGTGCTCGCCCAGCGCGTCGTCGAGGCGGTGTCCCTCCACGACGTCGGCGGCGTGCGCGCCGAGCGCGGCGAAGGACACCTGCGGGTGGTCGCTGCGGCGGGCGCCCGGCCAGGTGCGTACCGTCTCGGCGACGGCGCCCATCCACCGGCTCGGCGTGCACGCCGGGTCGAAGCCGGGCGTCTGCTCGCGGATGACCGGCCACCACGCCTCGGGTACGGGCGGATGCCGCCACTCGGCCGGGTCGGTGTTCTCCGGGGTGTGCGTCGGCACGACGAGGGTGCCCTCCGGCCCGAGCGCCGCCAGCAGCGCCCGCACCACCGCCTCGGTGCGACCGGCGACGAACCCGAGACTCCGGTACGACGAGTGCAGCAGCAGAACGTCACCCGGGGCGATGCCGAGCACGCGCAGGTCGTACGCGATCGAGCTGACGGTGTGCGGTGCGGCCTGGTCCACCCGCCGCAGTGTAGGCGGGGCCGAGCCTGGACCGGGGACGGTGCCGACGCCCGCGGAAACCGTTTCGCCGATCCCGGGATAGCGGCGGTGCCGTCCGGCGTCTGTCACTGGTGAACGAGGAGACGAGGGTGGTGCGGTGGACGAGGACGAGCGGGCGGTGCTGGCCGAGTTCGTGGCGAGCCGTGCCCCGGCGCTGATACGGGTCGCCTACCTGCTCACCGGTGACCGCAGCAGTGCCGAGGATCTGTTCCAGTCGGCGCTGTCGAAGATCATTCCGAAGTGGCGGAGCATCCGGCACGCCGACCCGGAGGGCTACCTCCGTGCCGTCATGTACCGGGAGCAGGTGAGCTGGTGGCGGCGGTTGCGCCGTCGTCGGGAGTCCCCGGCCGGTGTGCGGGAGCCGGTGGTGGCCGACCCGGCCGGCGGTACGGATCTCCGGCTGGCGTTGCGGGCGGCGCTGTGGGAGTTGCCGCCCGCGCAGCGCACCGTCGTGGTCCTGCGCTACTACGAGGACCTGCCGGAGGCCCAGGTCGCCGAACTGCTGGGCTGCTCGGTCGGGACGGTGCGCAGCCGGACCCACCGGGCGGTCACCCGACTGCGTCAGATCCTGCCGGACAGCGAGCTTCTGGAGATGCGGCGATGAGTGATCCGTTCGAAGGTCTGCTCCGCTCCACCCTCACCGACATCGCCGAGGAGGCACCGACTGTGCAGGACTCATTGACCAGGGCGGAACGGCGCGTGCGTAACCGTCGACGCAACACGGTGGCGGCAGGTGCGGCGGGCATCCTGGCGGTGCTGGTGATCGGGGCGCCGTTCGCCTACGCCGGCCGCGGCGACGACCCGGTGATCTCGCCGCAGCCGGGCACGAGCGCCCCGCAGCCGGACCGGACCGAGCCCGTTCCGGCCCCGCCGGGCCTGGCGTCGCCCGTCCCGGTCGGCCCGGACGGCCGGCGGATGCCGGACGGCGCGGACCCGACTCGCCCGGGCGCACCGTCGCCCGTCCCGGTAGGCCCGGAGGGCACGAGCCCGTCGGGCGGTGCGATGCCGTCGCCCGTCCCGCTGGGTCCGGAGGGCACGAGCCCGCCGGGCGGTGCGGCTCCGTCGCCCAGCCCCATCAGGCGCTGACCGTCGTACGCCGGCACCCTCCGGGCCGGTGCGAGGGCCGGGCCCGCCCCGACCGTGGCGGGCCCGGCCCTCGGCGCGGTCAGTCCATGCGGGTACGCCCGACCGATCCGAGCCGGGTGGAGACGGCCCTACCGACGTTCGGCGTCACTCCCACGGCGGGGCGTGCCGGTTCACGTAGTCGCGGGCGCGGGGGAGCGGATCACCCCAGTACTGGTGTGGCATGCGGGAGAAGTGCTCCCGGCAGAAGGTGGCGAGATCGTCGACGATCGCGATCCGCTCCAGGGGGCGCCGTTCGAACTCCCGGTTGGCCGCGAGCAGATCCGCCTCCGGGTTCCAGCCGGCGTGGTCGAACGCCCGGTCCGCCCAGGTCGCGTACACGTGGAAGACCTGGCTCTGACCCGCGAACCGCAACCCCGCGAGACCGATCGGCCGATCCGGGTAGGTGTCCCGGCACACCCAGGCCAGGATGTGGCAGGCCCCGGCGGCGAAGAACGGCTGGTCGGCGCGATCCCAGGCGAGTCGCTGGTCGGCCCGCTCCTGCGGCGTACGCCGGAAGACGCCCGCTGCCGTCACTGCCACAGGCGCACCCTAGCCGAGCGCAGCGCTGCCGTGCACGACGACGGACGGCACGACATGCACCTGCACGCCCGCGTCCGCGGGCGAAGATCGGGCTCGGCATGCCGGTGAGCCAGCGCGCGGCGGCCCAGGCCAGCGCCGCCGCAAGTCCGGCCTGCACGGCGAGTACGGACTTGATCCGCAGCTGTTGCATCCGGTCCCGCCCGGCCGCGCGGCCGCGCTCGTTCACGCGTTCCCACGCCTCGTCGAACCGTTCCGCGTCCAGGCCGGCGCGCCGCGACGACCCCCGCCGGCCGCCGCGCCCCGCACGCTGCCCGGTCACCGCCGGCGGCTACCCGCAAAAGCCGCCGCCATTCCCGGCCTCCGTCGTGGTCAGCCGCCCGGTTCGAGGTACGCGGCCAGGTGCGCCAGCGAGGACGCGATGCCCTCCTCGTGCACCCTCTGGTCGATGCCCGGCGGCACACCGGTGGCGGTGACCGTCACAGCGGTGCCGTCGCCGGCCGCCGTGAGGTGCCAGGTCATGGTCATGGTGCCCGCGTACGCCGGGTCGTCGGCCTGGAACACGGCCGTCTGCACCACCCGGTGCGCCGGTACGAGTTCGGCGAACCCGACGTCGACCACGTCCGTCGCGTCCGACGTCTTGCCAGGGCTGCCGGCCGGGTCGAGGTAGGTGAGCACCATCCGGAACCCGCCGCCCGGCCGTGGATCCCAGCGCTCGATCCGCCCGCGCATCCCGTCCGGCGGCAACCATGCCTCCAGGGCGGCCCGGTCGACGAGCGCGTCGTACACCGCCGCCGGTGGTGCGGCGATCGTCCTGCTGCCCCGGTCGATCCTGCTCACCCCCCAACCCTAGGCCCGCGCCCTCCCGCCCGCGGGTGCTCCTCGTCGATCTTGGAGTTGTGGTCGTGAACGAATGCGGCTGAGAAGGGCGATTCAGGCGCCACAAGTCCAAGATCGGCGGGGAGCGGGAGCGGGGCGCGCCCGGTACGCTGCCGCGAATGCCGGTACGACAACACCTCCACGACTCGCTGCTGCTGGGTGACGACGACACGCCGCTGGCCCGAATGCGGCTGCGGGACGACGACGGCACCGCGGTCGCGGCCGACGTCCGGCCGCTGCCCGAGGCGCCGCTCACCCGGCTCGTCGCGCAGGTGCGGCGCGACCTCGCCGGGCACCGGCTGGAGACGCCGGACGAGGCGCTGGCGGCGGCACTGGTGGCCGACGGGCTCAAGCTGGACCGGGCCGCCACCGACATGCGACACGACCTGACCGGCGTACCCGAACCGGTGGCACTGCCGGACGGCTGGTCGCTCGGCGCCCCCGGCTGGGACGACGACCTCGCCGAAGGGCTGGACGCGGCGTACGGCCCGGACCACCCGGACGGCCGCTGGCAGCCGAGCGACACCGACGAGGTACGGGCGATGTTCGACACCGGCGAGCCGGTGCCACCCCTGGTGCCCGCCTCGGCCCGGCTGATCGACCCGGACGGCCGCAGCGCCGGGCACGTGCTGTGCGCCGGGCCGGTGCCGTGGACCGACGACGACTGCGTCTGGATCCTCAACCTGGGCGTGGCGCCCCGCGCACAGCGGCGCGGGTTCGGCCGGGCGCTGCTCGTGCACGCGTTGCGCGGCGCGCGGGAGGTCGGGCTGCCGTCAGTCGGCCTGTCGGTGGTCGACGGCAACCCGGCCCGCCGCATGTACGACGCCGTCGGCTTCCGCGTCCTCACCCGGGTGCTCACGGTCCGCATCCCCGACGCGTAGCCCGCTCGATGCGTCCCGAGGTGGCGAACCGAGTACGCGTGCTCATTCGCCCGGCCCGTCGGCCGGGCAGGATCGAATGCGTGACAACGAGACGTACGCTGCTCGGCGGTCTGCTCCTGGCGCTGGCCACGGCCGGTGCCTGGGTGGCGTGGCTGAGCTGGGAGTCCGGCTGGACCGTGGACCCGCAGACCGGCGACATGAGCGGGCCGTACGCGGTCTGGCAGGTCGCCGCCGCGGTGCTGACCCTGGGCGCGCTGGCCGCGGTAGGCGGCTGGTGGCTGAACATCTGGCTGGTGGCAACGGTGATGACAGTGGCGTTCACCGTCCCGTGGGCGGTGCACGCCGCCTCGACCGACGACACCGGCCTGTGGGCGGTCGGGGCGGCGCTGGTGGCCATCGGCACGACCATCGGGACGACGCTGGTCGGCGGCGCCGCCGGGTGGCTGCGCCGCCGGACCGCGTGACGGGCGTCGTCAGTCGCGGTCCAGACGTTCGGCGTACGCGTCGCGCAGTTCCGCCCAGCCGAAGTCCTTCGCCTCCGCGCCCCGGATCGGGCCGACCGGGTCGCCGTCGAGCAGGTGCGCGGCGACGTCGAGGCAGAGGTGCCAGCCGGCGGCCGTCATCGGGGCGAGGTCCGGACCGCCGACCCGGTGCCGCAGCGTGAGCGTGGTGCCGTCGGCGGTCGCGGTCAGCTCCCAGCGGAGCAGGTCGTCGCCCCAGGTGTACTCCAGCAGGTGCGGCCGGTCGGCGCGCAGCACCCGGGCCGCCGCCGGGTGGGTCTGGTCGCCGTCGACGGTGCTGAGCACGGCGTCACCGGTACGGCCCAGGTCGCGGTCGGCCAGGAACGGCGCCCACTCGGCGAGCCGATCCGGGTCGGTGAGCGCGGCCCACACCGTCTCCGGCGGGTGCCGCAGGGCGCGGACGAAGACCAGGTCCCACCTGTCGTTCGCGGGTTCCAGATGCACCCGGGCGGGCGGGCCGGGACGGAACGTGTCGCGGTCCATCGGTCACTCCTGACTGTCGAGATGGCGTTCCAGGGCGTCGAGGTGTGCGGTCCACATCGACCGGTACGGCCCGAGCCAGTCGTCCACTACCCGTAGCGGCGTGGTGTCGATCCGATAGATCCGCCGCTGCGCGGCAGTACGGCAGGTGACCAGGCCGGCGTCGCGGAGCACCCGCAGGTGCTTGGAGACCGCCGGCTGGCTCATGCCCAGCGCGTCCACCAGCTCGCCGACACTGCTCTCCGCCCGGCGCAGCCGGTCGAGGATGCGGCGCCGGGACGGCTCGGCCAGCACTGTGAAGGCGTCGACGGTCACCCCTGCAATATGCCTCATCAGTTATATGCCTGGCAAGGAATGACAGGTCGCGCTGCCCCGGCCCGGCCGGCTCCATATGCTCGGGGGATGGAACTGCGGATCTTCACCGAGCCCCAGCAGGGGGCCACATACGACCAGCTCCTCGCTGTGGCCCGCCGCGCGGAGGAGACCGGCTTCGCCGCGTTCTTCCGCTCCGACCACTACCTGAAGATGGGCTCGGTGAGCGGCGACCCCGGCCCGACCGACGCGTGGACCACGCTCGCCGGGCTGGCCCGCGACACCACCCGGATCCGGCTCGGCACGCTCATGACAGCCGCCACGTTCCGGCTGCCGGGCCCGCTGGCGATCACCGTGGCGCAGGTCGACCAGATGAGCGGCGGCCGGGTCGAGCTGGGCATCGGCACCGGCTGGTACGCCGAGGAGCACTCCGCGTACGGCATCCCGTTCCCGTCGCTGGGGGAGCGGTTCGACCGGCTGGAGGAACAACTCGCCGTCATCACCGGGCTCTGGTCCACCCCGGCGGGCTCCACGTTCGACTTCCCCGGCACGTACTACCCGGTCAGCGACTCGCCCGCGCTGCCCAAGCCGGTGCAGCGCCCCCGCCCGCCGATCCTGCTCGGCGGCATGGGCCCGAAGCGCACACCCCGCCTGGCCGCCCGGTACGCCGACGAGTTCAACCTGCCGTTCGCCTCGGTCGAGGACACCGTCGCGCAGTTCGGGCGGGTACGCGACGCGTGCGCCCGGATCGACCGCGACCCGTCCACGATGACCTGGTCCAACGCGCTCGTGCTCTGCTGCGGCCGCAACGAGGCCGAGGTGAAGCGCCGCGCCGAGGCGATCGGCCGTGACCCCGACGAACTGCGCGCCAACGGCGCCGCCGGCACGCCCGCCGAGGTGGTCGAGACGCTCGGCCGGTATGCCGAGGCGGGCAGCTCGCGCGCCTACCTCCAGGTGCTCGACGTGAGCGACCTGGACCACCTGGAGCTGGTAGCTGCCGAGGTGATGCCCAAGATCTGACCCGGCCCCTGCCCGCCGCCCGTCGCGCCTCCCGGATCCCGTCGAGATCTTGGTACCAAACGGCCCCCATAGGGGCCCTTTCTTACCAAGATCTCCATCGGTCCCACCTTGCGAAACGACTATCTCGCGTTACGGGAGGCACTCCCGCACCACCGCCGCAACCCCGCGATCTTGCGGTTGCGGCCCTTTCAGTGCCGGATTTACGGCTCTTGTCGGGGCAGCAACTGCATGATCAACGGTGTGGGCGCCAGAACTCCAAGATCGTCGCCGAGTCGCGTGAGCGCCGGGCGCGTCAGCGTGGGGTTGCGCGGCGGACGGTGTCGAGGCGGCCGTCGCGGTCGCTGTCCAGGTACGTCACGTCGGGCACACCGTCGCCGTCCAGGTCGACCTGCACCACGTCGGCCACGCCGTCGCCGTCGAGGTCGGTCACCACCTCGACGGAACCGTCCAGGTGCCGGGTCACGATCGACCGGCCCGACACCTGGCGCGGCGGCGGCCCCGGATGGGGCACCGGGTCCGGCTCGGGCTCGGGCGTGGGCCCCGGCACCGGCGCGGTCCCCACGGGCCCCGCCCCGGCCGCGGCAGGCGGCATCCCCACGGCGGCAGGCGGCATCTCCGCGGCGTCGGGGTCCACGCCGGTCGGGTCGATCTCCTCCTCCGACGGGTACACGTCGCCGCGGAGGCTCGGGTCGCGGTAGCTGCTCATCCCGCCAGGATTCCCGCCGAGTGGCCGGGGCAACCCTGCGGGCGCATGATGGCGCATGATGCAGCGCATGACGGACACCAACTGGGCCGGAAACGTCAGCTGGTCGGCGCGTACCCGATCGCGGCCGACCTCGACCGACGACCTGCGCCGGCTGGTCGCGGAGGCCGACCTGGTCCGGGCCGTCGGCACCGGCCACTCGTTCAACCGGCTCGGCGACACCACTGGTACCCAGATCGCGCTGGACGGCCTGCCGCCCGCCGTCGCGCTCGACCCGGACCGCGGCGCCGTCACCGTCGCGGCCGGCGTCCGCTACGGCGACCTGGCCACCGCGCTGCAGGCTCAGGGGTACGCGCTGGCGAACCTCGCCTCGCTGCCGCACATCTCGGTGGCCGGCTCGGTCGCCACCGCCACCCACGGCTCCGGCGTGCGGAACCGCAACCTCGCCGCCGCCGTCGCCGCGCTGGAACTGGTCACCGCCGACGGCGACCTGATCACCGTCGACCGGGCCGACCCGCGGTTCGCCGGGCTGGTGGTCAACCTGGGCGCGCTGGGCGTGGTCACCCGGCTCACGCTCGACGTGGTGCCCACGTACGAGATCCGGCAATACGTCCGGCTCGGCCTGCCCCGCGCGGCGCTGGACGAGGCGCTCGACGCCGAGTACAGCGTCAGCGTCTTCACCTCGTGGCGTTCGGAGCGTTTCGACCAGGTGTGGGTGAAGCAGTACGCCGACCAGGCGCCGCCGCCCGCCGACTGGCTGGACACGGAGGCGGCCGACTCCCCCCGGCACCCGGTGCCCGGCATGTCGCCGGAGCACTGCACGGCGCAGCTCGGCGAGCCGGGGCCGTGGCACGAGCGGCTGCCGCACTTCCGGCTCGGCTTCACCCCGAGCAGCGGCGACGAGTTGCAGTCCGAGTGGCACGTGGCCCGGGACGACGCGGCGGCGGCGCTCGCCGCGCTCGACCCGGTCGCCGACCGGATCGCCGCCGTGCTCCAGATCTGCGAGCTGCGGACGATCGCCGCCGACGAGCTGTGGCTGAGCCCGAACTACCGGCGCCACTCGCTGGCGCTGCACTTCACCTGGATCGGCGACCCGGTGGCGGTGGCGCCGGTGCTGGCCGAGGTGGAGACGCGGCTCGCCCCGTTCGCGCCGCGCCCGCACTGGGGGAAGCTGTTCGACCGCGATCCCGCCGCCGCGTACCCCCGGCACGCCGACTTCGCCGCGCTGCTGCGCGAGTTCGACCCGAAGGGGAAGTTCCGCACCGCCGAGATGGACCGCTACTTCCCCCGGGACTGACGGCGCCGACTGGGCATGCGCTCCCGGCCCTCGCTTCGCTCGGTGCGGTCACTCATGCGGGTCAGCGCCCGGCCGGCACCTGCTGGCGCAGGCTGCCACGCTGCACCGCCCGGCTGATGTCGCTGGGCGAGACGATGCCGACCAGCTGGTCGCCGACCACCACGAGCGCCCGGCCGTCGGTGCACTCGTTGAGCCGGGGCAGCAGGTCGGTGAGCTGCTCCTCCGGGCGGGCGAGCACGAGTTCGTCAGTCCGGCAGGACACCTCGGCCAGGGTGGTCGACGCGCGGCGGTCCGCCGGGATGCTGCGTACCCGATCGAGCGTGACCAGGCCGACCGGCCTGCCGTCGACGGTCAGTGGGAGCGCGGAGTGCCGGTACGCGAAGAGGTAGTGGTCGACGAAGTCGGCCACTGTGAGGTCGCCGGACGCGGTCTGCGGCTGCGGCGTCATCACGTCGCCCACCCGGATGCCGCGCAGCGCGTCGCCCATCCGTGCGGCGCGTTCCTCCTGGCCGGCGGCGCCGAGCAGGAACCAGCCGATCAGCGCCAGCCACAGCCCGCCGAACCCGGCGCCGGTGAAGAACCGCCACAGCCCGAGCCCGATCAGCACGACGCCGAGCACCCAGCCCGCGCGGGCCGCCACCACGGACGCCTTGGTCCGGTCGCCGGTGAACTTCCAGACCGCCGCGCGCAGCAGCCGCCCGCCGTCCAGCGGGGCGGCCGGCAGCACGTTGAAGATCGCCAGCAGCACGTTGATGCCCGCCAGCCAGGCCAGCGCGCCGAGCAGCAGCCCGTGCCCGCCCGCGGCGGCGACCGCTACCGCGATCGCCGCGAAGAACACGCCGATGATCAGGCTGACCAGCGGCCCGACCCCGGCGATCCGCAGCTCGGCGCCCGGGTCCTTCGCCTCGCCCTTCAGCTCGGCGACGCCGCCGAACAGCCACAGCGTGATGCCCTCGACCTCGATGCCGTTGCGCTTGGCGACCACGGCGTGCGCCACCTCGTGGGCGAGCAGGCCGAGGAAGAAGACCACGGCGGCGGCCAGACCGGCCGCGAAGTAGGCGACGGGGGAGTGACCGGGGTACGAGGATGGGAACAGGCTCGCCGACAGCGCCCACGCGATCAGCACGAAGATGACCAGGACACTCCAGTTGACGCCGACCGGTACGCCCGCGATCCGGCCCAGACGGAAACTCGCCCTCATGTTCCCGTCATACCCGGCGGACCCACCCGCACACCAGGGCCGGGTGGCATCTCACAGGGCACCAGGGCAGAGCCCTCAGGGCGTCAGCGGCGGAAGGACCGCTGTTTGACGCTCGCGATGAAGGTCGACCAGGCTGCCCGGTCGAAGGCGAGGGCCGGACCGGCGGGGTCCTTGCTGTCGCGTAGCCCGACCACGCCGGGCAGGCCGTCGGCGACTTCGACGCAGTTTCCAGAGCCGTTGCTGCGGGTGCTCTTGCGCCAGGTCACCGCCGCCTGGTTGACCTCTTCCACCCGCGCGTCCTCTCACAGCTCGTCGATCGCCCCCAGGATGAGGCTACCCGCGCGGGTCTCGACGTAGACGACCCCCGGATCGGCCGGCTCGGGAAGGTCAGCACGCTTAAGGTGCTGCCCATCGACCCGCACTCGTCCGCGCCGAAGATCAGGATCTGGATGGTGCGGCCGGGCCGGTCCGCATCGTCCGGCAGCACGTCGTCGTACGCCTGCCACCAGCCGAGACGGCCGGTCACTGGCCGAGCGTCTCGTTCTTGACGGCCCGGATGAAGGCGGTCCAACTGCTAGGCGGGAAGGCGAGGGCCGAGCCGGCGGGTTCCTTGCTGTCACGTAGCCCCACGACGCCGGGCAGGCCGTCGGCGACCTCGACACAGTTGCCACCGTTGTTGCTGCGACTCGACTTGCGCCAGACTGCGCCGGTCAGGTCAGGCACGGGAGTACTCCTCTGCGACTTGCTGGATCAGACTCTTCGATCGGGACTCGGTGAGGGCGCGGCTCGTCATGTCGGCCCAGATGGTGTCGTAGGCGGCAATCTCGTGCGGCTTGTCGAGGTAGATGGCGCCGGTCGCTGCCTCCAGGTAAGCCACCGGTGGTTCCAGCTCCTTGCCGTTGCTGTCCTTCGGGAAGTCCAAGATCGAGAAGGCTCCCGCCATGGCCCCGGCATGCAGCCCGGCGGAAAATTCCACAACTTGGACGGTCACGTTGGGTAGCTCTGCTGCCTTCAGGATCTGGTGAAGCTGTTCGGCCATGATCGTGGCGCTGCCGACTCGTCGACGCAACACGGCCTCGTTGATTATCACGCTGAGTTGCGGCGCGGAGAACCGGGTGAGAAGCGCCTGCCGCTCGACGCGCAGTTGGACCGCCCGCTGACGCTCGCTGCTGTCCTTCGCGTCGATCGAGCCGCCAGGCGTTCGGAAGACCTCCTCGGCGTAGGCGCGTGTTTGGAGCAAGCCGGGAACCAGTTCGGCCTCGTACTGCCGGATGGTGGATGCGGCAGCTTCGAGCCCGATGTAGAGCTGGAACCAGCGCGGTAGGCCCGAGCCGACATAGTCGTGCCACCAGTTCTTGTTCTCTCTGGTGGCTGCCGTCAGGGCAAGCAGCAGCTCACGGTCGTCGGCGGATGCGCCATAGAGGTCGAGCATCTGTTGTACGTCTGCCTGCCGGAAGCGGACGTGCTCGGCACCGTTCTCGATCCGATGCAGCGTCGCCCGCGCTCGGTCCAGACGTTCCGCAGCCTGCTCCATCGTCAGTCCTGCGGACTTGCGCAGTGACTCGAACTTGCGGCCGATCTGCCGCCGCAACATCGTCGAGCCGGTGACTCCTTGTGACACGCACTGCCTCCGACTGCGGTTGTTCCTCAACAAGTGGACGTCCAATTGAAGCGCCGTCCTGTCTCGCAATCAATAGACACGTCACAGCGAGTATCTTTCTTTGGGTAGGTCGCTATCGCCAAGCTGCTATTGCAATGTTGCAATTGCGCTTGTCCAGTGCTTCACTGCCTCTGCGGCCACTGTGGAGTTCTCGCTGCTCAGTGGCCATGTGAGCCCTGCTGACGTACTGCTGGTCGAAGGCTGCGGTGGCAGGTGCCGGGGTGGGTCCGCCGGTGCGGGGCGGGTCGGCGGATCCACCCCTTCCACGGTTCGATCTCGACGGTGAGAGGCAGGTCCTGCCATGCGCGTCTTCCTCCGGCGTGTCCGGCGTCGCCGGCGGTCGGTCCTCGGATCGACCTGCTATCGCTCGTCGGCCTACCACCCGCTGCGCCCCTGGCAGGTGCGCGAGCGGAGCTTCCGGACGACCCCGCTGGGCCGGCGCGGGCTCGACCCGCAGGAGGTGCGGGAGTTCCTCGACCGCGTCGCCGGTGACCTGGCCGCCGTCTACGACGCGCTGGCGCAGAGCCGCCGGGAGACGGACCGGATCAAGAACGCGCTGCGCCGCTGGCAGTCGGAGCAGGCCCAGGCCCGCAACGAACGGGGGTACGACAGGTGACCGAGCGCTGGGTGATCCATCTGCCGGTCGTCGTCAACGACCTGCTCTCCGCTCAGCGGCTGGCGAGGGTGGTGGCGCACTGGACCCACGTTCTGCCGCAGACCGAGCCGGGCGGCACCACTGTCTCGGCGGAGGACGACCAGAACGTCCGCCACTGGGTGTTCTGCGACCGGTTGCTGCCCGGCGGGCAGCGGTGTCTGCTCCGGCCCGGACACGACGGTGAGTGCTCCCGGCGGTTCCGGCCGCGATGAGCGACCGCCGGGGGTCAGCGCCGTCGAGGGGCCTCGGCGACCACCGTCGGGGAGAACTCGTTCGCCGCCTCCACCGCCCACTCCAGCGCGAAGTCCGCCTCCTCCTCCCAGCCCGGTTCGCCGCCGACGAAGTGCGACCGGCCGGGGAACCCCCGGTAGCCGGTGAGCGCCGTCGAACTCCGGTAGAGGTTGGAGATGCTGGTGGCCAGCGATGCGGGCACCACGTGGTCCTCGCCGCCCGCGGTGATCAGCAGCGGGGCGCGGTCGCTGCGCTTCTTGTCGATCTCGGTGGCCGAGTTCGGGTCCAGATTGGCGAACGCCGCCTCGAACAGCACGTGCCCGGCGCCCGGTACGGCGTACCGTTCCCAGGCCGCGTCGGACTGCTCCTGGCTGATGGTGTTGCCGAAGGCGTACCGGAAGTCCTCCGGGGTGAACGGCACGGCGCGGTGCCGGTTCGCCGGGTTGTGCAGGATCGAGTACCCGGAGCGCAGCGTGCTGGGCGGCAGCTTGAGCACGCCCCGTACCGGCGCGGGGTGCACGGCGACCACCGCGGCGCCGAGGCGGCGGTCCGCCAGCAACTGGGCGATCAGGCCGCCGAACGAGTGGCCCATGATGATCGGCGGGCGCGGCAGGTCCCTGATGATCGCCTCGTAGTGGTCGGCGATGTCGGCGATCCGCTGCGCGGCGATCGGCGCCGGGTCGGCCCGCAGCTCCTCCACCTCGCGGTCCATGCCGGGCCAGGCGGGCGTGAGCACCTGGAAGCCGCGCGCGGCGTACCGCTGCGCCCAGTGCTCCCAGCTCCGCGAGGTCATCCAGAGCCCGTGGATGAGCACGATCGTGTCGACCCGTCCCGTCGGTGCGCTCATGTCTAGTCTCCCCGTTTCGCCGCTGGACGGCCCGCGCGTACCCGGACTGGGTGCCGGCAATCCTGTCTGATCGAACGGACAGGGAACGGACGGGTGGCCCGGATGATCAGCGTCCTGAGTCGACTGTCAGGATGACGGCATGACGGTCAGACTTGCCGACAGGGTTGCCCTGGTGACGGGCGGGAGCCGGGGTATCGGCGCTGCCGTCGCGCGCCGGCTGGCCGAGGACGGCATCCACGTCGCGTTCACCTACCGCACCGCGGAGGACAGCGCGAAGTCCGTGGTGAGCCAGATCGAGGCGTACGGCCGGACCGGGCTGGCGATCAATGCGGACAGTACCGACGCGACGGCCGTGGTCGGCGCCGTGGAGCGGACCGTCGCCGAGTTGGGGCGGTTGGACATCCTGGTCAACAACGCCGGGGTGTTCGCGGGTGGGCCGATCGAGTCGGTCAGCCTTGAGGCCCTGGACCGGGCGATCGCGGTGAACGTGCGCGGGGTCTACCTCGTCACCCAGGCGGCGGTACGCCACATGGGTGCGGGTGGGCGGATCGTCAACATCGGCAGCAGCTTCGCCAGCCGTGTCCCGGCACCCGGGGTGAGCGCGTACGCGATGACCAAGAGCGCCGTGAACGGGCTGACCCGGGCGCTCGCCCGCGAGCTCGGTCCGCGTGGGATCACCGTCAACCTGATCCTGCCCGGCTCGACCGACACCGACATGAACCCGGCGGACAGCGCGGGCGCGGACGGGCAGCGGTCGCACATCGCCCTCGGCCGGTACGCGGATCCGGACGACGTGGCGGCGACTGTCAGTCACCTGGTGGGCGCCGGCGGACGGCACATCACCGGCGCGTCGATCGCGGTCGACGGCGGCGCGACGGCCTGAGCGGATCCGGGCCGACGGCCGGCTGCTGGGCCGAGCCCGGTCAGGGCAGGCGGTCGACCACCACGAAGGCGGTGCCCGGCTCGACCTCGGTCAGCAGCAGGCGCTGGGCGCTGCGGGTCAGCCGGATGCAGCCGTTCGTGACGTTCTTGCCGAGCGTGTCGTCGTTGTACCAGCTGTGCAGGCCGATGTGGGCCCCGCGCAGCCCGGTCGGCACCGCGCCCGGGTCGTCGGGGATCGCGCCGAGGGCGAAGATGTCGACGCCGCCGTAGACGGCCTCCGGGGGCGGGGTGCGGCCCAGCACGAACGTGCGGCCCAGCGGGGTGAGCTGCCCGGACATGCCGAGGCTGACCGGCCAGGTGCGCATCGCGCGCCCGTCCCGGCTCCAGGTGAGGCGGTGGGTGCGCCGCTCCACCACGATCTGGTCGCGCAGCACCACAGTGGTCCAGCCGCCGGACGGCAGCCAGGCGATGGTGCGGTTCGCCGACGGCAGCAGCACCGCCGTCCAGCCGGAGCGGCGGTCGACGATCGGCACGGTGAGCCGTACGCCGCTGATGGTCGGCGCGAGGAACGCCAGCGGCCGGCCGCCCGGTGCGTCGTAGGCGGCCACGTTCCGGTTCGGGCGCAGCCCCTCGCTCAGCGGGCGGGTGTCGGCCGGGTCCGGGTCGGGCGGGAAGCCGCGGGGCGCCGGGTCGTAGGTGACCACCGGCAGGTCGTCCGGTGCCGGCGCGGCGGGCGGCACCGACTCCACCGGCGACGGACTCGGCGCGGCGGTCGTGGCCGGGGGCGCGGCGGCGGGCGGCGCCGCCTGGCGCGCGGGCGCGGCGGTGAGCGCGCGGCCGACCAGCAGCGCGGTGACGAGCAGCAGCGGTACGGCGAGCGCGGCGATCAGCCAGCCGGGAGGCCGGCGCGTGGCGAACCGGTCGAAAAGCACGAAACCGACTGTAACCGACCGGAAGCCCCCGTACCCGGTACTGCGGGTACGGGGGCTTCGCGGCCCGGGTGGCTCAGCTGAGCTTCGCGCCGATGTGGATGGCGATTCCGTCGTGCGCGGCGATGTTCGCGGCGAACCAGCCGGACGAGTCCACGGTGATCACCGGGCCGCTGCACGAGCCGTTGCTGAACGTGCCGTGGATGACGTCGCAGTAGCGGCCCGCCGGCAGCCCGGTGTAGTACGACCGGCCGTTCACCGCGCTGTCCTCGTCGTTGATCGTCAGGTAGCCCTTGCCGGTACGGCTGAACGCGATGTGCTGGTAGCCGTTGTCGTACCAGTTGGAGACCCCGGCGCCCTCGGTGGCGTTGCGGAAGCCGACCATGTTGGCGATGACCGGCCAGCGGTGCTCGCACTCCCAGCCCGAGTAGCAGGTGACGTTGGTGATCCGGTTGCTGCCGTCGGCGGGCGGGCCCTGGTCCCGGCCGCTGTAGGTGAAGCTCGACATCACCGCCGGGGTGCCGTACGGCCAGGCCAGCATGAACGCGTTGGCGAGCGCGTACGTGCCGCGGTTGCGGTAGGTGAGCACGCCGCCCTCGCGCTGGGTGTCGTGGTTGTCGGTGAAGACCACCGCCTTCGCGCTCGACAGGTAGCCCCAGGACTCGCCGAAGTTCCGCAGGTACGCGAGACGCTCGTTGTTGAACATCCGGGCCAGGTCCTTGCCGTACCGGAACTCGTGCACGTCGCCGTTGCCGGTGTACTCGGTCGGCTGGATCGGCTCACCGGCGCCGTAGATGACCTCCTGCACCAGGTACGCGCTGCGGTTCAGCTTGGCCTTGATCGCCGCGATGTCGGCGGCCGGCATGTGCTTGCTGCCGTCCAGGCGGAAACCGTCGACGCCGAGCGAGAGCAGGTCGTTGAGGTACGCGGCCAGCCGGCCGCGCACGTACTCCGACTCGGTCTTGAGGTCGGCCAGGTTGACCAGCTCGCAGTTCTGCACCTCGTACCGGTCGTTGTAGTTGGCGATGTCGTTGTTGCCGTTGCGTCCGCAGTAGTGGAAGTCCTGCGCCGAGTAGACGCCCGGGTAGTTGTAGTGGCCGTACGACGAGCCGGCCCAGCCGGTGCCGCCGTTCTCCTGGCCGGACATGTGGTTGACCACGGCGTCGACGATCACCTTGACGCCCGCGGCGTGACAGGTGTTCACCATGGACTGGAACTGCGCGCGGGTGCCCTTGCGGGACTCGATCCGGTAGCTGACCGGCTGGTACGACACCCACCACGGGCTGCTGTTGACGTGCTCCTGCGGCGGGGACACCTGCACGTAGCCGTAGCCCTTCGGGCCCAGCGTGCTGGTGCACTCGGCGGCCACCGAGGTCCAGTTCCACTCGAAGAGCTGGACGATGACCTTCTTGGCGCCGGGGGTGGCGGCGGCGGCCGGGGGTGCCGCCGCGGTGAGGGGGACGAGCAGACTCGCGGCCAGACCCAGGGCGAGCGCGGCGGCGCGGCATCGGCGTCGATGCATCAGGACTCCTGCGGGGTGCGGGGGATGCGGGGGAGTGGAGCCTGTATCAGTGCCGGCTTCTTGCAACCAGCCTGAAATTTTGCGGCAAGGTTACGAGCCTGTTGCAAAGTCTGTCAACGCATGGGCATCCGTCGTTGCGTCAGGCGCTACACGCGCGTCCGGTCCGGACGGTTCGAGAATCCGGCCGAGAAATTCGCCACCGGAGGTGATCCGTCCGCGCCGTCCCTCCGTACCTGAGGTGGGAGCAGGGTCGGCCGGTGGGGGCGCCGCCGCGAGACGATCGAGGAGCAGATGGCCCGGGCACAGCAGAACGAGAAGGCGACGACCGTCCGGACCACCACCACCAGTCGTGGTGCCCGGACGATGTCGAAGTCCGCGATGGTGGCGCTGACCGCCTCCGCGCTCGGCCTCGCGTGGGCCGGGGTGGAGCTGGCCGGCGCCGGCGGCGTCATGTACTCGTACGGATTCTTCTTCACCGAGTTCTTCGCCGGGGTGGTCGCCCTGGTCTCGCTCAGCATCACCGTGATGCTGGGCCTGCTCGCCACCGACCGCCTGGTGCTGCTCATCCGGCACCGCGTGCTGCTCCAGTCGGCGCACCGCGCCACCGGCGTGCTCGGCGTGGCCGGGCTGGTCTTCCACGTCATCACCAAGGTCGCGATCGGCCGGGCCGGGCCGACCGACGCGGTGGTGCCGTTCATCAGCGGCAGCGGCCTCTACATCGGGCTCGGCACCGTCGCCGCGCTGCTGATGGTGGGCGTGCTCTGGACCGGCCTGATCCGGGTCCGGTTCGCCGGCGTCGGTCCCAAGTGGTTCTGGCGCGGACTGCACTCGATGGCGTACGTGTCCTGGCCGTTTGCGCTCGTGCACGGCCTCAACGCCGGCCGGCCCGCCGCCGGCTGGGTGGTGCTGAGCTACCTCGCCTGCGTGGTGCTGGTGGTGATGGCGCTGCTGGTCCGCGTCTCGGTCCACCTCGGCAAGCGCAGCCGCGAGCAGCACCAGGCCGTCGCGCTCAACAAGGCGATGGCCGGCAAGGGCGAGGAGCGTACCGGCGTGTTCGCCGCGCTCACCCGGAAGAAGGCCGCGGACAAGGAGGACAGCGGCGCCGGCCGGGGACGCTGGGCCGAGGCGACAGCCACCTGGACCGCACCGGCGGGCACCGCCCGGCGGCGCGACCCGGAGCGGTTCGCCGTACCCGTGGTACCGGAACCCGGGTCGCTGCGCGAGCCGGTCCGCGCGGCAGCCGCCCGGCGGCGCGACGCCGAACCGGACGCGCCTGCCCGGCGCGCCCGCACCCAGGAGGCGCCCGCCCGCCGCCGCGACGAGGAGCGCGAGCCCGTCGTCCGCGCCCGGGACGAGGAGGCGGCGCCGGCCCGCCGGACCGACGGCGAGCGGTCCCGCCGCCGTCGGCGCGACGACGAGGAGCGCGTGACCCGCCGGTCCCGGAACGAGGAGCGGGTGAGCCGCCGGTCCCGCGACGACGAGGATCTGGTCGCCAGGTACTCGGCTCCGCCGGAGAGCGGCGGCCGGCACTCGGCGCCGCCGGACACCGGCGGCCGCCACTCCGCACCCCCGGACAGCAGCCGGTACGCCACCGCGGCCGAGGTGGCCCGCTACTCCGCGCCGCCGCGCGCCACCGACGAGCCGGAGGAGCCGTGGGACAGCCCGCGCCGCTGGGAGAGCCGCCCGATCTCCGGTGAGCCGATCTCGGCCGGCCCGATCTCCGGCACCCCGCTCTCGGCCGAACCGCTCAGCGGGTCCGGCCGCCGCTACCGCGACGAGGAGGACGTGCCGGAGGAGCCGGACTACTGGCGCCCGCCGGCCCGCTACGCCGCCGACGAGGCGTTCGTGGACGACACCCCGACGCTCGTCGACCTCGCCTCCCGCCGGGCGATGCGCGCGGGCAAGGAGAGCCGGTCCGGCCGTCGCAAGCGGGCCGACGCGGACGCGGTCGACGGCGCGTACTGGGCCGGGCTGCGAGGTGAGGCCCGGTGACGCGCACGACGGTCCCGCCGGTCGCCTGTGTCGGCGAGCCCCGCCTGACCGCCGGGTTCGCCGAGTTCGGCCGGCTCGACCTGCTGGCCCACGAGGAGGTGCACGGCCCGATCGGCCCGATGGAACCGGCGGCGCTGCTGCGACTCGCCGAGGCGATCGACCTCAAGGGCAAGGGCGGCGCGGGCTTCCCGTTCGCCCGCAAGCTGCGCGCCGTGCTGGAGTCCTGCGAGCGGCAGGACCTCGGCGCCGTGGTGGTGGTCAACGCCACCGAGGGGGAGCCGGCGAGCTGGAAGGACAAGGTGCTGCTCACCCGCGCCCCGCACCTCATCCTGGACGGCGCCGCGCTCGCCGCGTTCGCGCTCGACGCCGAGGAGATCGTGATCGGGGTGGCCGACGACGACGTGGGCCGGCCCTCGCTGACCGAGGCGTTGCAGGAACGGCGGATGCCGGTGCCGACCACCATCGTCACGGTGCCGCACCGGTTCATCTCCGGTGAGGGCGGCGCGCTGGTCAACGGCATCAACGGCCTGCCGCACATCCCGCCCGGCACGAAGAAGCGTTCCAGCGACTCCGGCGTCGGCGGTCTGCCCACGCTGCTGTCGAACGCCGAGACGTACTCCCAGCTCGCCGTCGCCGCCCGGATCGGCCCGTACGAGTACGCCGCGCTCGGCACCGACGACGAGCCGGGCACCGTGCTGCTCACAGTCACCGGGTCGGCGAAGCGCCCCGCCGTGGTGGAGTGCGCGGCCGGCACCCCGCTGCGGGAGATCCTCGACCTGTGCGAGGTGCCGCCCGGCCCGGGCATCCTGATGGGCGGCTACCACGGCAAGTGGATCACCGCGGCGGCCGCCGAGCGGGCCGAGGTGTCCCGCAAGGGGCTCACCGCCGTGGGCGGCACGCTCGGTGCCGGCATCATCGTGCCGCTCGGTGCCGACACCTGCCCGCTCGGCGAGGCCGCGCAGGTGGTGCGCTACCTGGCGGGCGAGTCCGCCGGGCAGTGCGGCCCGTGCAAGATGGGCCTGCCCGACCTGGCCCGCTCGGTCGACCTCGCGGTCTCCGGCAGCGCACCCGTCGAACTGGTCCGGGCCGCCGCCGGCGACGTCAAGGGACGCGGCGCGTGCAGCCACCCGGACGGCACCGCCCGGTTCGCGCTGTCCGCCATGGAGGTGTTCGCCGACGACCTGCGGCTGCACGCCACCGGCGAGGGCTGCGGCAAACGCGTCAAGGGCATGATGGGCCTGCCCGGCGCGCCGGACGCCAACCCGCAGAAGCTCACCCTGGACTGGTCACGCTGCGACGGCCACGGGCTGTGCGCGCACGTCGTACCCGACTTCATCCGGCTCGACGGCAACGGCTACCCGGCGTTCCCGCCCACCCCGGTGCCGACGTGGCTGCGCGAGGGCGCGCTCAAGGCGGTCAAGGTCTGTCCCGAACTCGCGCTCCGCCTGGTCCGGGCCGAGTAGAACCAGGAGCCGCCGATGCGTACCGCCGCTCGTGTGACAGCCGTCGCCCTACTGGCCGCCACGCTCGCCGCCGCGACCGCCTGCGCCGCCGGGCCCGAGCCCGGGGACCGGGCCGGAGCGGTCGCACCGGCGCCCCCGGCCGCCGCGTCCCCGTCCGGGCCGGCATCCGCACCGGCGTCCGCGTCACCGGCCGCGGTGCCGGCCGCGCTGTCGTTCACCGGCAAGACCCTCGACGGTACGGCGTTCGACGCCGCCGCCCTGGCCGGGCGGCCGGTCGTGCTCTGGTTCTGGGCGCCCTGGTGCGCCACCTGCGCCAGCCAGGCGTGGACGGTGGCCGAGATCGCCCCGGCCTACCGCGACACGGTCCCCATCGTCGGCGTCGCCGGACTCGGCGAGCAGAAGGCGATGAAGTCGTTCGTCACCGAGTTCGACCTGGGCGGCACGACACAGATCGACGACCGGGCGGGCGCGCTGTGGCGCCGGTTCAAGGTGGCCGAGCAGAGCACGTTCGTCGTCCTGGACCGCACCGGCCGGGTCGTCCACCAGGGATTCCTGGACGGCGAGGCACTGACCCGGCAGGTCGAGACGCTGGCCCGGGGATGACCGGCGCGCTGCTGCTCGCGCTCACCGCGGGCATGCTCGGCGCGGTCAACCCGTGCGGCTTCGCGATGCTGCCCGCGTACCTCTCGCTGCTCGTCGCCGGCCCCGACGGCGGGCGCGGCGCGGTCGGACGCGCGCTCACCGCGACCGCCGGTCTCACCCTCGGGTACGTGCTGGTGTTCGGCGCGTTCGGGCTCGCCCTGGCGCCGGCGGCGGACTGGCTGCGGCCCCGGCTGCCGTGGCTGACGGTGACGCTCGGCGTGCTGCTGGCGCTGGCCGGATGCTGGCTGCTCGCCGGCCGGCGGCTGCCCACGCCGCGCCCGCTGCGTGTCGCGCCCCGGCTCACCCGTACCTGGCCGTCCATGGCGCTGTTCGGCGCGGCGTACGCGCTCACGTCGCTGACCTGCGCGATTGCGCCGTTCCTGGCGATCGTGGTGACCAGCCTGCGGGCAGGGTCGCCGCTGCGCGGCCTGGCGCTGTTCGGCGCGTACGCGCTGGGGATGGCGCTCGTGGTCGGCGTGGCCGCGCTCGCCGTGGCGCTGCTGCGCGGCCGGGTCGTGGCGCGGCTGCGCGGCGCGGGCGCGTGGGTGCCGCGGCTGAGCGGCCTGGTGCTGCTGGTAGCGGGCGGCTACGTCGCCTGGTACGGCTGGTACGAGGTACGCCTCGCCCAGGGCCGCTACGACGCCTTCACCGACCCGGTCATCCGCACCGCCGCCCGCATCCAGCAGTCAGTGGTGAGCGCCGTCGACACGCTAGGCCCCGCCGTCCTCACGGCGCTGCTCCTCGCCGCCCTCACCCGCCGCCCCCTCTCCCGCCCCCGCCCCCTCTCCCGCGATCTTGCAGTTGGTGCCCGGGCGGAAGGGGTGAAGCGGACTTCTCGCGGGCCGGAAGTGCAAGATCGCGGGGGAGAGGCGGGTGGGGCGGGGACGGGGGCGGGGACGCGGGTCAGCGCGGGGTGAGGCGGTCGGTGCCGAGCTTGTCGCGGAGGACCTCCGGGACCACCACCGAGCCGTCGGGCTGCTGGCACTGCTCCAGGATGGCCGGGAACAGGCGGCTGGTGGCGAGCGCCGAGCCGTTGAGCGTGTGCACGAAACGGGTCTGCTTCGCGCCCGGCTCGCGGTAGCGGATCGCCGCCCGGCGGGCCTGGTAGTCACCGGCCCAGGAGACCGACGACACCTCCTTGTACTTGCCGGTGCTCGGCATCCACACCTCGACGTCGAGCGTCTTCTTCATCGAGGCGCTCGCGTCACCGGCGGCGAGCAGGCTGGTCTGGAAGTGCAGACCGAGCTTGCCGACCAGGCCCTCGACGTGCCCGACCATCGCCTCCAGCGCCTCGCCCGCCTGCTCCGGCAGCGTGAACTGGAAGATCTCCACCTTGTTGAACTGGTGGCCGCGCACGGTGCCGCGCTCGTCGGAGTGCGAACCGGCCGCCTCGCGCCGGTAGCACGGCGTGTACGCGAACGCCTTCAACGGCAGCTTCGGCGTCTCCAGGATCTCGTCCTGGTACGCGCCGAGGATCGCCGTCTCCGCGGTGGGCAGCAGGAACTGGCCGCGCGAGGACGACTGCTTGTCGATGTGGTAGACGTCGTCGTGGAACTTCGGGAACTGCCCGGCGGCGAAACCGGCGCTGTCCAGCAGCAGGTGCGGCGGGAGCAGGAACTCGTAGCCGGCCTGGATGTTCTGCTCGATCAGCCAGTTCACCAGCGCCCACTCCAGCCGGGCGCCCAGACCGGTGTACATCCAGAAGCCCGAGCCGCCGAGCTTCACGCCCCGCTCGTGGTCGACCAGGCCGAGCGCGCGGCTCAGCTCCACGTGGTCGCGTACCTTCTCGATGGCCGGCGCCTCGCCGAACGTCCGCACCACCCGGTTGGCCTCCTTGCCGCCGGGGACCACGTCCTCGGCGGGCAGGTTCGGCAGCTCGCTCATCGCCGAGCGGAGCCGGGACTGCACCTCGTCGAGCTGGGACTCCAGCTCCGCGAGCTGCTTGCGCTCGGCCTCCGGGGCGACCGGCTGCGGCGTGCCGCCGGACCGTTTCGCCTCCGCGTACGCGCGCGCCTCGGCCTTGCGGCGCTGCCGCTCGGCGTCGATCTCCGTGATCAGGGCGCGTCGTTCCTGGTCGAGCCGCTGGATGTCGTCCAGCGCCCGGGTGACCTCGGCGGGATCCAGACGCTTCGCCAGCGCGGTCGCCACCGCCTCGCGATCCTTCCGGATCAACTCCATGTCGAGCATGCTGCTCGTACGCCTCCGTCCAGGCAGTCAGGTGGGACCTCCAGATGCTACCGTCGCGCCCCCGCCGCCCCGGCCCGGCCCGCGCAGCCCGCCGCCGCGAGGCCCTTTCCGGTGACGGTGCGTGGTGGTGCCGCCGTCGGTGCGCCGTTCTCACTTTCCGTGATGGTGCTCCGGTGCTGGTGCCGCCCCGCTGCGGCTCGCTAGTTCGCTGAACTGGTCAATCTCGCGGATCCGCTCTCCGGCGGACATGTCCCTCCGGCGACTTTGCTCTGCAGCCACCGACGCGGCGTTCGACGGAGCGTCAGCGTCGCGCGGATGGCTGCAGAGCAAAGTGCGCGAGGGGTGACGCACCCAGGAGGGCGGCGGCGTCACGCACAGTCACGGATGCCTGCCGCAGAGCGGTACCGACGCCGACGAGCGCGGAACGTCAGAGGCGTACCGGCATCAGGACCGAGAAGGCGTGCGCGTCGTCGGCCCGCCGTACGGCCAGCGGGGCGATCGGGCCGTCCAGCTCCAGCACGAGCTGGCCGTCGCCGGACCCCAGCGCGTCCAGCAGGTACTCGCGGTTCACCGCCACCCGAAGCGCATCCGGGCCGCCCGCGCCCGCCGCGCCCTCCCCGCCCTCCACGCCCCCGGCGGCGACCACGCCGTTCGGGTCGACCAGGCGCAGCTCACCCCGGCCGTCCAGGCCGAGCGCCACCACCTCGTGCTCGACTCCCTCGTGCGCGCGGTGGCAGACCGGGACGCCGTCGGCGGTGAGCGCCGCGCGCAGCGCCGCGCCGTCGAACGGGATCCGGTACGTGGGCACGTCGCCGAGCTGCGCCCGCAGCAGCCGCCGGTAGTCGGGGAAGTCGTACGGCAACGGGACGGCGGTCATCGGCCGGCCCGCCACCGTGACAGTCACCCGGTCGGTGGCGACGACGACCTCGGCGGAGTCGGCGCCGTCGAGGTCCAGCAGCGCGCGGAGTTCGTCGACGGCGGCCACCGGCAGCAGCGCGCTCACCGGCGGGCCGTCGACGGTGCCGCCGACCCGGGCCACGGCGAGCCGGTGCCGGTCGGTGGCGACCAGCCGGACGCCGTCCGGCTCGACCTCCACCAGCACGCCGGACAGGACCGGCAGCCCGGGGTCGGCGCCGACGGCGAAGCGTACGGCGTCCACGGCGGCGGCGAGGTCGGTGCGGGACAGCACGAGGCGGGTGGTCACTGTGATCTCCTCCGGGTCGATCAGGCTACGGATCCGGGAGAGTTCGCGACGCGCGTCGGCCAGGCCGTCCTCCAGGCGGCGCAGGTGCGCGTCCAGCAGCCGGTGCACCTCGGCCGGCCGGTGCCGGTTCCGCAGCGCCTCGGCGATGCCGGCCAGCGGCATCCCCACCCGGCGCAGCCCTGCTACCAGCCGGGCCGGGTCCACCTGCTCCTCGGTGTACCAGCGGTAGCCGGTCACCGGGTCCACCCGGGCCGGGGCCAGCACGCCGGAACGGTCGTAGAACCGCAGCGCGCTGACCGTCAACCCGCTGGCCCGGGCCAGTTCGCCGATGCTGCGAAGCTCGCTCTCCACGGCCGTCATCCTGTGACCTCAAGCGGGTCGAGGGTCAACCTCACGCCGGCAGCGTGCGGAACGTGATGCCCGCGCGTACCAGCCGATCCAGCAGCGCGTCACCCATCGCCGTGACCGGCGTGACCTGCCCGGCGGTCTCCGGCAGGTCGTCGAAGGCCAGGCAGAGCGCCGACTCGGCGAGCATCTTGGCCGTCTCGTCGTAACCCGGGTCGCCGCCGGCCACCTCGGTCACCACCCGCCGGTCGCCGGCGGTGCCCACGAACCGCACCCGGAACCACGACTTGGCCCGCTGCTCGGCGGTCGGGCCCTGCCCGGAGGCGAGCCGCCCGAGCAGCCAGCGCCGCGTCGGCGCCACCTTCACCAACCCCACCACACCGGCCAGTCCGACGCCGGCGACCAGCACAGTGGGCAGCCGCTTCATCGCCGCGAAGTGCCGGTAGCGGAAGTCCGGGCCGTACTCCGGGCGGGCCGCCGCGGACCGGCGGACCACCTGCGGGTCGATGGTGGGCAGCGGCACCGCCCACTGGCCGAACTCGCGTACCCGGCCGACCTTGCCCGGCACCGCGCGGACCCGGCGTCCGTCCGGGCCGGGCTCCATCGCCCGGCGGGCCCGCGCCGCCCGGCTCATCTCACCGGTACGGGAGAACGCGGTGAGCGCCGAGTGGTACGTCCCGGCGGAGAACCGGCCACCGGCCCGCACGTAGCCGTCCACGGCGATCGGCCCGTCCGCCGGCAGTTGCTTGACCGTGTACCAGACGCCCAGGTCGTGCGGGATCGAGTCGAAACCGCAGGCGTGCACCAGGCGCGCCCCGGTGCGCACCGCCTCGGCGTGGTGCCGCACGTACATCCGGTCGACGAACTCCGGCTCGCCGGTGATGTCGAGATAGTCGGTGCCGGCCGCGGCACAGGCGGCCACCAGCGGCTCGCCGTGGTGCACGTACGGGCCGACTGTCGTGGCCACCACCCGGGCGCTCTCCGCCACCGCCCGCAGCGACGCCGGGTCGGTCACGTCGGCGGTGAGCAGCGGCAGGTCGGCCAGGGCCGGGTCGATCGCGGCCAGCCGCTCCCGCACCGCGGCCAGCTTGTCCGGGTTGCGCCCGGCTAGTGCCCAGCGCAGCCGGTCCGGCGCGTGCCGGGCCAGGTACTCGGCGGTCAGTCCGCCGGTGAAGCCGGTGGCGCCGAACAGGACGAGGTCGTACGGACGGTCTGCGCGCATCCGCCGAGTGTGCCATCCACAGCGCCCACCTTCACGGGGTGAAGAGCACCCGGACGCAGCCGTCAGCCCGGTCCCGGAACAACGCGTACCCCTCGGCGCCGCGCTCCAGCGGCATCCGATGGGTGGCCAGGTGCTCGGTGACCAGCTCGTCGCGGGCCATCCGTTCCAGCAGCGCCGGGATCGCGGCACTGCCCCGGCGCCGGGCGGCGCGGACGGCGAGCCCCTTGTCGGCGAACGCGCCGAGCGGGAACCGGTCCACGAATCCGGGCCGGGCGCCGAGCACCACCACCACGCCGCCCTTGCGACAGGCGTGCACCGCCTCGCGCAGCGCCGCCCCGCCGTCCGGCTCGGCCACCGGCCACCGGCCCGGCGCGGCCGGCACCCCGGAGGCGTCGACGCACACGTCCGGGCCCCGGCCGCCGCTGCGTTCGCGCAGCTCGGCGAGCACGTCCACGTACCTGTGGTTGAGCGCCTCCACGCCGTCGTGCCCGGTGACCATCCGCAGCCGGTCGTCCCGGTCGTCGACCACCACCACCCGGTCCGCGCCCCGGGCCACCGCCGCGTCGGCGGTGAGCTGGCCGACCGCGCCCGCGCCCCAGACCGCCACCACGTCGCCGGGGGCGACCTCGCCCAGCTCGGCGCCGTACCAGCCGGCCGGTGCGGCGTCGGCGGCGAACACCGCCCGCTCGTCGCTCACCGACTCCGGCACAGCGAACGCGCCCACATCGGCGTACGGCACCCGCACGTACTCGGCGTGACCACCGGCGAAGCCGCCCAGCCGGGCCGGGCGGCCGTACCCGCCGGCGGGCGGCTGCCCCCACTCCGGCTCGGCCACCACGCCGCTCGTGCCGTTGTCACAGCACGCCGGCAGCCCTTGCCGGCAGAACCAGCACGCCCCGCAGGCCACCGCCGCGCCCACCACCACCCGGTCGGCGACCCGGTGCCGGCGTACCTCCGGACCGACCTCGACCACGTCGCCGAGGAACTCGCGTCCGAGCACCTCCCCGGCGGACGCCTCGGGCACCTGCCCGGCCAGAAGCGGCAGGTCCGCGCCGCAGGTCGTGCTCCGCCGGACCCGGACGATCATGTCCTGGGCGTTGCGCAGCTCCGGGTCCGGGACGCGGCGCACCTCCACGAGACCGGCTCCCGCCCAGCACAGCGCCCTCACGTCACGGTCCCCGGCCGGTCCAGCGGCGAACGGTCCGCCCGCAGCACCTCGCCGGTCTCCAGGAGCTGCTTGGTCTGCCGCAGCACGTGGCGCAGGAACCGGCCCGGGTCGTCGCCGACCAGGTGTGCGGCGAACCCCGGGAGCGTGCACTCCCCGCCCAGCGGGCGGACCGCCAGCTCGGTACCGCGACCGCCGGGGGCCGGACGGGCCCACAGCTCGACCGCGCCGTCGAGGCGGCGCAGCGGCTCGGGCCACCGCCCGGCCGGGAGCACCTGCTCGGGCGCCCCGGCGATCGTCACCACCTGCCACCGGCCCGGCCGCGGGTCGGCGCCGGACCGCCGCGCCCGGCGGCGGGCCAGCACCCGCGCGCCCGCCGGAGCCAGCACCCGTACCCCCGCCAGCACCAGCACGCCCGCCGCCAGCCGCCCGCTCCGCGCCACCTGACCTCCCGCCGTCCCCGAGTGACCGACCAACCCGTCCGGCCACCCCGCGTGCCTACAGGGTGCGCGCCGCCCGGGTGAGCGGGGTTCGCCCCGAAGGGGTGAACCGGCGCGCTGCGGGTAACCGCTGCCCGCACCGACGGGGGGAGGGACGCATGCCGGAGGAGGCAGACCAGGTCGTCACCGCACCGAGCGGCACAAGCGACATCACCGGTACGCCCGATCTGCTCACCACCGGCCTCGATTCGCCCGATGTCGCCGGTGGTGCGCTGCCGGGTGGCCCGCCGCTGCTGGCGTCCCGGTTGACGCCGCCCGTGCCGCCCGAGCCGGTCCTGCTGCGTCCCCGGCTGCTCGACCGGCTGGAACAGGGCGCGTCCGGGCCGGTGACGCTCGTCTGCGCGCCGGCCGGCTGGGGCAAGACCACGCTGCTGTCGACCTGGGCGCAGGGGGAACGGGACGGGCCGGCGCCGGCCTGGGTCACGGTGGCCGAGGGGGAGACCACCCGGCGGCTCTGGGGCTACCTCGCGGCGGCCCTGCGTACCGCCGCCGCCGACGATCCGGACGACGGCCCTCCACCGATGCCGGACGGGCCGCCCCGGCCCGAGCAGCTCGAAACGCTCGCCGCCGCGCTCGCCACCCGTGAACGACCCGTGCTGCTGGTCCTGGACGACCTGCACCGGGTCACCGACCCGGCCGCCCTGACCGGGCTGGAGTTCCTGCTCCGGCACTCCGACGGCCGCTTGCGGCTGGTGGCCGGCGCGCGCGGCGAACCACCGCTGGCGCTGCACCGCTGGCGGCTGGCCGGCGAGCTGACCGTGATCGGCGCCGACGACCTGGCGTTCACCGCCGACGAGGTGGCCGACCTGCTCGTCGCGCACGGCGTGGCCGTACCCGCCCCGGCCGTGACCCGGCTCGTCGAACGGACCACCGGCTGGCCGGCCGGGCTGCGCTTCGCCGCGCTCGCGCTCGGCGACGGCGCCGACCCGGCGCGCACCGTGGAACGGTTCGCCGGTGACCAGCCGGACGTCGCCGCGTACCTGCGGGACGAGGTGCTCGCCCCGCTGGAACCGGCGACCCGCGACGTCCTGCGCCGGGTGGCGGTGGCCGTCGCGGTCCACGCCGACCTGGCGGCCGCGCTGACCGGGCGGCCCGACGCCGGGCACCTGCTCGCCGAGGCGGCCCGGGAGGGCGGCTTCCTCCACCAGGACGGCGGCAGCCCACCCTGGTACCGGCCGCACCCGCTGCTGGCCGACGTGCTGCGCGACGAGCTGGACCGGCTGCCCGCCGACGAGGTGCGGGAACTGCACCGGCGGGCCGCCGGCTGGTACGGCACCCACGACCGTCCGGCCGAGGCGCTGCGGCATGCGCTTCTCGCCGGTGAGTGGGCCGACGCCACCGAACTGCTCGTCACCCGCTGGCCCGAGCTGGCGCCGGACGAACCGGCCGCCGTACCCGCTCCGCCCGAGCCGCCGGCCGAGGCGGTCCGCCGGGATCCGGAGCTGGCGCTGGCCGCCGCCGCCGAACGGGCGTACGCCGGGGATCGGGCCGCCGCCGACGCGCAGCTGCGGCGGGCGCTGGCCGAGGCCGCCGGCCTGCCCGCGCCCCGCCGTGACCGGTTCGGCCGGCTGGCCGCCGCCGTGGAGCTGAGCCTCGCCCGGCTCGGCGGCGACCACGAGGAGGTACGCCGGGCCGCCGACCGCCTGCTGGCCACCATCGCCGCTGACGAGTCCCCGGGCGGCCCGGACGCCGACAGTGCCGTTGCCGGTGATCCCGGCGATCCGCGCGCCGGGACGGCCGAGCGGCACGACGTGCGCGCGGTGGCCGGTGCCGCGCACGGGCTGGTCGCGCTGGCCGAGGGGGAGCTGTCCACCGCCCGGGACCGGTTCGCCGCCGCGCGGGAGGCGGCGCGGCGGGCCGGGCGGCCGCGTACCGAACTGCTCTGCGTCAGCCGCTCGGCGCTGCTGGAGGCGGCCCGGGGCGCGCTGCGGGCCGCCGAGGAACTGGCCCGGGAGGCGCTGGCGATGCCGCCGTGTCAGGGCTGGTCGTCGCGGTCCGACTGCGGCTACGCGTACCTGGCGCTGGCGTTCGTGGACTGGCAGCGGGACCGGCCGGCGGAGGCCACGGCCCACCTGGCGCTCGCCGGGCCGGCCGGTGCGGAGCCGGGCGGCGCGGCGCTCACCGCGCTGTGCCGGGCCGGGCTGCTGGCCGACGGCGGCGACCCGGGCGGCGCGCTGCGCACGCTCGCCGGGGCGCGCGCGGTCGCGCCCGGCGCGGAGCTCGGCGAATGGCTCGCCGCCGACGAGGCCCAGGTACGCGTCGCCGTCGGCGACGTCGACGGTGCCCGGACGCTGCTCGACGCGGCGGGTGACGGGCCGGCGCCGGCGCTGGTGGCCGCGCGGCTGCGGCTGCGCGCCGGTGACGCCCGCGCGGCCGAGCGTGCACTTCCCGACTGGACCGCGTCCGGCGCGGCGGACTGGCCGTTGCCGGTGCGGCTGGGCGCCGGGCTGCTCGACGCGGCGCTCGCCGACGCCTCCGGTGACGCTCGGCGCGCCGGGCGGCTGCTGGAGGAGGTGCTGGCGCTCGCCGAGCCGGACGGCTTCCGGCGCGTCTTCACCCGGGCCGACCCGGGGGTACGGGACCTGCTCGCCGCGCGCCTGGACTCGGGCACCGCGTACTGGGCCACGGTGAGCGAGCTGGTCCGGGGCGTGGACGCGCAACCGGCAGCGGCACCGGCCGACGGTCCGGCCCGGTCGCTCGACGAGCCGCTCACCGAGCGGGAACTGACCATCCTGCGCTATCTCCAGAGCATCCTGTCCAACGTGGAGATCGCCGCCGAGCTGTCACTGTCGGTCAACACGGTCAAGACGCACGTGCGCAACATCTACCGCAAGCTCGACGCGACCCGCCGACGGGACGCCGTCCGGCGGGCGCGCGAGCTGCGGCTGATCTGACAGTCAGCCGTCGTCGGTGGCGGCGTCCACCACTGCCAGCAGTTCGGCCAGGTCGTAGCCGCCGTCGTGCCGGACGTCGTTGACGAACAACGTCGGGGTGCCGTTGACGCCGCTGCGGATGCCGCCGACGAAGTCCTGCCGGACCCGGTCGGCGTACTCCTGCCGGCCGACCTCCGCGGCGATCTCCTCCGGCGACAGGCCGATCTGCTCGACGCCGAGCGACAGGTGCACCTGGTCGAGCTGGTCCTGGTGCTGGTAGAGCCAGTCGTACATCTCCCAGAACCGGCCCCGGGCGGCGGCGGCCTCGGCGGTCTCCGCGGCGGTCTCCGCGTACGGGTGGACGTTGGTGATCGGGAAGTGCCGGTACACCAGACGCACCATGTCGGCCCGCTGGCGCAGCACCTCCGCCAGGTTCGGGTAGGCGGCGCCGCAGAACCGGCACTGGAAGTCGCCGTACTCGACGACGGTGACCGGCGCGTCCACCGGCCCGCGGACATGGTCGCGTTCGGTCACCGGGATCCGCAGCCGCGCGGTGGTGACCTGAAGGGGCGTGGTCATCCGGTACTCACCCGCCGATCCGCGTCCAGCTGTTCCAGTGCGTCGAGGATCCCGTCCACGCCCGGGTTCACCTCGGGCGGGGACAGATGGCTCCAGGCCACCCGGCCGTCCGGGTCGAGGACCACGAGTGCCCGGTCCGACTGCCCGTGCGGCGCGTACGCGCCGTACCGGCGCGACACCTCGCCCTTGGGCTCGAAGTCGGCGAGCAGCGGGAACCGGATGCCCCGGCTCTCGGCGAACGCCCGGTGCGAGTCGACGCTGTCCACCGAGATGCCCAGCAGCACCGCGTCGTACCGCTCCAGCTCGGGCAGGGCGGCCTGGTACAGGGTCATCTGCTCGCCGCACACAGGTGACCAGTCCGCCGGGTAGAAGGCCAGCACCACGGGACGGCCCCGGAACTGCCCGGGGCCCACCTCCCGTCCGTCCGGCGCCGCCGGGAGCGTGAACCCGGGCGCGGCCCGCCCGGGTGTGATCAGCCCGTTCGGATCACTCATGCCTCCCACCATGGCCGCGGCCCGGGTGAGGCGGGCTCACCCGGGCGGGGTGGTTCCGTCAGCGCACGGCGAGGTGGTTGCGCACCTCCCGGATGCCCGGGGCGTTCCACACCACCCGCTCGATCTCCTCGCGCTCGCCTGCGGAGTGGACCTGCCCGTCCAGCAGCACCGTGTCGCCGTGCACCCGCACGTCGACCTGCTCGGCCTCGGTGGCGGCGTTGCGGGCCAGCGCATCCACGATCCGCTCGGCCAGGTCACCGCCGTCGGCGCGCACGGCGGGGCGTACCGCGATGCCGTTGCTCACCCCGCACACGCCGGTGAGCCGGGCGACCGAGCGTTCGGCGGCCCGCCGTTGGTACTCCCATTCGACCTCGCCGTGCAGCGTGACCCAGCCGTCGGCCACCGTCACCTGCAACGCCTCGATCGGCACGAACGCGTCCCATTCCAGCGCCCGTACGGCCGCGACCGCGATCTCCGGGTCCTCCCGCCCGGCCGCGGTGTCGATCCGGACGGCGATGTCGTTGGCGACCGCGCGGACGCGGGCGACCCGGTGCGCGGCCCGCTCGGCGGCCCACTTCTTGGCGTAGCTGTCCACCCGTCCGGTGAGCGTCACCACGCCCTCGGTGACGGTCACTCCGATCTCGTCCGGGCCGACCCGCGGCTCCCAGGTCAGCTCGTCGAGCACGGCGGACTGGATGTCCCGGTCGGTACGCGTGATCGTGTCGGTGGCCATCCGGCTCCCCCTCCCGTCGATCGCGGCGCGGGCACGTGGTCCCGCACCCGCGATCCTGCGCGCGCCCCGGGTGAGCGGGCCTCACCCGGGGCGGGTGAGGCAGCACGACGGCCGCCCCCGGGAGTCCCGGGAGCGGCCGTCGTCGTGTCGTACGGGCGGGTCAGCCGTCCAGGCCGGCCGGCGAGTTCGGCCGGTCCACGTCCACGAACTCGATCTCGTCCGCGGCCCGGTCCCGGCTGCCGGCGGCGCGCGCCGCGGTGCCGGCGGCCCAGCCGATCGCCGCGCCCGCCAGCGCCGCCGCGATCAGCAGCGTCCAGGGCAGGGCGGGCCGGCGGCCGGCGAGCGCGTCGAAGGCGAGGGACGCCCGGCGGCGTGCCTCGTCGGCGGCGGAGCCGACCAGGTCGGTGGCGTCGTCGGCCAGGCCGGAGGAGCTGCGGCGGGCGGTCCGGGTGGCGTCGCGCACGCTGTCACCGGCGGAACCGGCGGCGGAGAGCAGGTTCTGCCACGCCTGGTCGGCGACCCGCTCGGCCTTGCCCCGGCGGTCCAGCAGGTTGGATCCGAACATCGTTCTACCTCCTCGGGTGCCGAAGGCCGGCGGCCACTTCGGACTCCGGTGTCCATCCGGCGGGTTCACTGTCTCGGGCAGTGCCCCACCGGGGCGCGTGGCAAACCACGCCGTGGTTCCCGGCCGTGAGCAGCGAACGGGACGAACCACCCGAACGCGCCGGGACCGGTGCCCACGGGACGTGCGTGCGCCCGCTACCCTGGTCGGCGGATCGGCGGGCCCGCCCGGTCGCACGGTTGGCCGCGACCCGCCATACAGGGGAAACTGGAACCCGGAGGTCCGGATTGGGTACGCCCAGGTGTGCCCAGTTCGCGAATTGCTCATCCCGGGGGGTGGCGACCGGGCCGTTGGAGGAATACTCTCGGTCGCGGCCCGCGTACTGATGAGGCGCCCGTCATGGGCGAGTGGAGGTGCTCGCGTGAGCCTGTCGATCGTGAAGTCGGTGCGGCCGGGTGGTGTCGTCCAGATCGCGCCCCGTGGGGAGATCGACGTCGACACCGCGTACGAGGTGCGGGAAGCGATCGCCGAAGTGCTCGCCAAGGGCCGTCCCTCGCGAATCGAGCTGAACATGCGGCTCGTCACGTTCATCGACTCGGTCGGCATCAGCGCCATGGTCGCCGGCTTCCAGACCTGCGAGGTCAGCGGCGTCAAGCTCGTGGTCACCGAGCCGAGCCGGTTCGTGCACCGGCAGCTCTGGGTGACCGGCCTGCTCGGCCTGTTCGGCGCGCCCGAGCCGTGGTTCGCCGACGACACCCCCGAGGTGCTGCCCGGCGCCTGAGCGCGCCGTTCACACCCCCTGCAGCCAGGGGACTTTCTACCCGTTGCCAGTCCGGCGTCGGTACGGGACGATCGTCGCGACGCACGACGGCGAGGGGGCCCGCTTGCAGAGCAGCGACAGCTTCAGCTACACCGTGCAGGCCCGGTGCACCCGGGCCGAAGCGGTGGCGCTACTGGGTGACCTGAGTCGCCAGGGCGAGCTGCATCCGCTGATCGTCCGGGTCCGGAAGCTGCCGGCCCGGCCGGGCGCGCTGGCCAGCTACGCGATCACCGACCGGCTGCAACTCGGCCCGCTGCACTTCCCGGTCACGTACCAGGCGGACGTGCTGATCGCCGGCGAGGACGAGGTCGTCACAGTGGCGCGTCAGCAGCCCGCGACGACGGTCCGCAACCACACCCGGCTGCGCGACGAGCCGGACGGCACGGTACGCATCGACGTGGAGATCACGCTCACCGCTCCGGCGCCACTGTTCGGGTACGCGTTCCGCCAGGCCCGGGCGGCTCACCTGGGCCTGGCGGCTCGTCTCGGAGCGACCCTGGAGGGCCGGCCGGCCTGATCCGGCCGGCCCTCTCGGGGCGCGCTCAGTACACCGACAGGTGCACGTGGTTGGTGTGGTCGCTGGACGGGTCGCCGTTGCCGCCGCTGTACGACTTCCACCCGCTGCTGGGCAGCCAGATCTGCTTGAACCAGATCACGTAGAGCACGGCGAGCGGGTCGGCGTTGCGCACGAAGTACGCGGCCAGGTTGTTGCCGTACGTCCGGTCACCGCCGGTGGCCACGCCGCCGAAGCCGTTCTTCTGCGCGGCGAAGTCGCAGGCCCGCCCCTTCGGGTGCTCACCAGAGCCGCTGGGCCGGTGGCACGAGACGTACCGGGTGAAGCCCGCCGCCTTGGCCTGTTGCAGCGCGTGCAGCGTGCGCGGGGTGATGCAGCCGTTCGCCGGGGTCGGGTCGTTGACGCTGCACGACTCCGACGGCCAGGAGCCGTCCGAGTTGCGCGGTGCCGGCTTCGCGTTCTTGCTGGAGGTGCCCTGGACGCTGCCACCGCCGCTGCTGCTGCGCGAGGCCCGGTCGTTCGCCACCTCCAGGGCGCGCTCGGCCTGCTCCTTGCGCTTGGCCATCACCGTCACCTGCTTGCGCTGCTCGCGGATCTCTCCGTCGAGCTGGGCGCGGGTGCGGGTGGCCTCGTCCCGGGTGGTGATCAGGTCGCGCAGCGTACGGTCCTCGTGCGCGGCGACCTGCTCCAGCGCGGCGGCCCGGTCCATGAAGCCCTCCGGGCTGCTGCTGCCGAGCAGCGCCCCGGCGGTCCCCAGACGGCCGTTGCGGTACGCCACGGCGGCGATCTCGCCGACCTTGGCGTCGCGTACGGCCAGCTCGGCGCCGACCGTCTTGAGTTGTTCGTTCAGCTGCTTCTGGCGGCTCACCGACCGGTTCAGCGCGGCTTTCGCCTCCAGCCAGCCCTTGCTGGCCGCGTCGAGCTGGGCACGCAGTTCGGGCGTGCCACCCTCGTCGTCGCCGGGCGCTGCGGCGAGCAGGCCGGTCACCGGCGCCGCCGAGGCGGGGGAGACCGGAACGGTCGCGACGCCGAGGGTCAGCGTCGCGACGAGCAGGGCCGCCAACCGGGCGGCCGTCCGTCGTACAGGTGCCACTGGGGGCATTCACACGTCCTTCCGTCAACGCCGACCGGGTTAGCTGACGGGTTCGGGACGGAAGATCCCTACCGCTGACGCGGATGCACCCCACGTACGTGGTTCCCCGGCTCGTCCCTGCGGACGATTAGGCGACGGCCGCCCCACCGGGGCCGGGTGGCGCCCGCGGGTGCGGCCGCGACCGAGACTACCGGCGCTGCCCGGGCGCGGCTCCGTGGAGCAGTGCCACTAGGCGGGGCAAAACCGGCATAAGACTACATTAGCCACAGTGATTTAAGTGTGTCCTAATCACCACTCGGTCTGTCCGCACACTCCGGCCGACGCTCCGGGTTCGACCTGCAACGTGGCGTGATCGATGGAGAAGTCCTCGTGCAGGGCGGCCCGCGCGGCGGCCAGCACCACGCCCGGGTCCACGCCCGGATCGGTGGTCAGGTGCGCCGAGGCCACCTCCATGCCCGAGGTGAGCGTCCAGACGTGCAGGTCGTGCACCTCGGCCACGCCCGGTACGGCGGCCAGCCGGTCGTGCACGGCGGTGACCTGCAGGTGCTCCGGCGCGGCCTGCACCAGGATGCGCAGCGCGGCCCGGCCGAGCCGCCAGGTGCGCGGCAGGATGAACACGCCGATGCCGACGGCGACCAGCGGGTCCGCCCACCACCAGTCGGTGACCGTGATGATCAACGCGGCGGCGATCACGCCGAGCGAGCCGAGCAGGTCGCCGAGCACCTCCAGGTACGCCCCGCGCAGGTTGATGCTCTCCTTCGACCCGGCGCGCAGCAGCGCGAACGCGACGATGTTGGCGAGCAGGCCGAGCACCGCCACCACGAGCATCGGGCCGGCCAGCACCTCCGGCGGCTCGCCGAACCGGCGTACCGCCTCGACCAGGACGTAGATGGCGACGGCGCCGAGCAGCACGGCGTTGGCGAGGGCGGCGAGCACCTCCAGCCGGTAGAGCCCGAACGTGCGCTGCGGGTCGGTGCCGGCGCGGCGGGTCGCGGTGATCGCCGCGAGGGCCATGCCGATGCCGAGGACGTCGGTGAACATGTGCCCGGCGTCGGAGAGCAGCGCCAGCGAGCCGGTCGTGAAGGCGGCCACCGCCTCGACCACCATCAGGGCGGCGAGCAGCGCGAAGGCGGCCCAGAGGCGGCCCCGGTGGCGGTGCGCCGCGTTGGTCACCGCGCCGCTGTGGTCATGACCTGCGCCCACGCCAACACCCTTCCTGCCCCGTACCGGCCAGGCCCAATGTATGTTCACATCGCTATGTATGCAACTGAACGATGGGTGACAGCCGGGTCACGGTCGGGTGTCCGTCAGGAGGGGTCGAGCGTGGTGAGACGCTGGGTGGCCCGGGACAGCGCCACGTAGAGCGTGCGGACACCCGAGCCGGGGTCGGCCCGGATCTCGCTCGGCGCCACCAGCACCACGCCGTCGTACTCCATGCCCTTGGCCTGGAGGCTGGTCACCACCTGGAGGCGGCCCGCGCCGAGCCCGCCCAGCCAGCCGGCCACCTCGTCCCGGCGCGGCACCGGCGTGATCACGCCGACGGTGCCCTCCACCTGCGCGAGCAGCGCCTCGGCCGCCTCGACGGTGGCCGCCGGCAGGTCGGCGGCGGGCACCGTGCGCTCGACCGGCGGCACGCCGGTGGACCGCACCGCGTCGGGCAGCGGCAGGTCCGGGTAGAGCCGGCGGATCTCCGCCGCCGCCACCGCGAAGATCTCCGCCGAGTTGCGGTAGTTGGTGGTCAGCTCGTAGCGGTGCCGCTTGCGCCGGCCCAGCGCCTGGTCCCGGGCCCGGTCCAGCTCCTGCGGGTCGCCGGTCCAGGCGGTCTGCGCCGGGTCGCCGACCACCGTCCAGGACGCCAGCCGCCCGCGCCGGCCGACCATCCGCCACTGCATCGGCGAGACGTCCTGCGACTCGTCCACCACCACGTGCGCGTAGTCGCGGTAGTCGTCCGGACGCTCCCGCGCCGCCGCGCGGGCGGCGCGCTGCCGATCGGCGTACGTGCTCAGCTCGCGCACGCCACCGGCGAGCTGGTACGGGTCGCGCTTGGGGCGGGCCCGCCGCACCGGCTTGCCGAGCAGCGCGTCCAGCTCGTCCAGCAGCGCGATGTCGGCCACCGTCAGCCCTTCGGTCGCGAGGCTCCGGTACGCGTCGCCGAGCAGCCGGATCTCCGCCGAGGAGAGGATCCCACCGGCGTAGCGGCGCAGCCGGTCCGGGCGGGCCAGCCAGTCCAGCACGTGCCTCGGGTGCAGCCGGGGCCACCAGGCCTTGAGGAACTCGCGGAACTCCGGCCGCTCGATGATCTCGCCCTCGAACGCGGGCTGCTCCGGCAGCCGGCCCACCCGCAGCGTGCGGGCCTGCGTGTAGAGCGCGGCGAGCACCGCGTCGAACGCCGCCCGGCGTACCTCGTTGCGGCGCGCCCCACGGGCCAGCGTCCGGTCCCGGATCGCGTCCAGCGCGGGGCGTTCCAGGCGCAGCAGCTCGCCCCGGTAGAGCAGGCGCAGCTCGGCGGGGGAGTCCGGCACCGCGTCGCGTACCGCGCGTTCCAGCACCCGGCGCATCCGCAGCGAACCCTTCACCGCCGCCACGTCCGGCGGATCGGTCCGGGACGCGGACAGGCCGGGGAACAGCGAGCCCAGCGAGTGCAGCGTGGCGGTCTCCTCGCCCAGCGACGGCAGCACCGAGGCGATGTACTCGACGAACACACCGGACGGGCCGACCACCAGGATGCCGCCGCCGGCGTACCGGGCCCGGTCGGAGTAGAGCAGGTACGCGGCCCGGTGCAGCGCCACCGCCGTCTTCCCGGTACCGGGGCCGCCGGAGACGATCGTGACGCCGTTGCCGGGGGAACGGATCGCCTCGTCCTGCTCGCGCTGGATGGTGGCGACGATGTCGCGCATGCCCCGGCCGGTGGCCCGGGACAGCGTGGCCAGCAGCGCCCCGTCACCGACCACCGCCATGTCCGGCGGCGCGGCCTCCGGGTCCAGCAGGTCGTCCTCGATCCGGGTGACCTTCTCGGACGCGGACTGGATCGTGCGCCGGCGCACCACACCGCGCGGCTCGGCGGGCGTGGCCTGGTAGAACGCGGCGGCGGCGGGTGCCCGCCAGTCCACCACCAGCGTCTCCGCGTCCACGCCCCGCACGCCGAGACGGCCGACGTGCAGCACCTGCCCGGTACGCAGGTCCAGCCGGCCGAACACCAGCCCCTCGTGCTCGGCGTCCAGCACGTGCCGGCGCTGGGCGGCGTGGAAGACCATCGCGTCCCGCTCGACCAGCGCGCCGAAGTTGCCGACCCGGGCCAGCCGGTAGCCCTCCCGCTCGGCGTCGGCCGCCGACCGGCGCAGTTCGGCCAGCCGGGCGTACACCCGGTCGAGGTGGCGCTGCTCGGCGGCGATCTCCCGGTCCAGCGTGGTCTGGTCGGTCAACGCGGATGCTCCTGTGTTCGGAGGGCACGACGGGCTGAATGAGGGTACGGTCCGCCGGCAACCGCCACGCCGGGGCATGCCGCGCACGTGGCGTACGTCAGTACCGCTCGCGAGCGGGAGACGCTCAGAGGCGGGTCGCCGGCCGGCCGGCCAGGACCCGGTCCAGCACGCCGGCGAGGGCTGCGTTCACCTCGTCGGGGCGCTCCATCATGAGCATGTGCCCGGCACCCGGGCAGACGGTCAGCTCCGTGGTGGGCAGCGCCGCAGCGATCGACTCGGCGCAGGGCGGCGGGGTGAGCCGGTCCCGGTCCCCGACCAGCGCGGCGGCCGGCAGCCCGCCGAGCGCGGCGAGCGTCTCCAGCCGGTGCTGGGCGCCGATCGAGGCGCGGAAACCGCCGATCGAGCGCAGCGTGGCCCGGGCCACCGCTGAGGTGACCAGCCGGATGTCGGCCGGGTCGCAGCGGTCGCCGAACAGCATCCAGCGGATGCTCGGGCGCAGCGCGCGCAGCAGCGCGTGCGGGGGCCGCCAGCCGCCGCAGCGGGCCAGCACCCCGGCGCCTGTGGTCTCGGCCAGGCGGATCAGCCGGGTGATCCGGGGGGAGAGGCCGTACGCGGTGTGCGTGTGCCCCTCGGCGGTGGTGGAGACGAAGACCAGCCCGGCGGTACGCGCGGCGAACCGGTCGGGGTGCCGGTGGGCGTACTCCATCACCGTCATCCCGCCCATCGAGTGCCCGACCAGGACGATCGGACCGGACGGGACGATCTCGTCGATCACCGCCGCCAGGTCGTCACCGAGCTGCGCGAGGGTGGCGTCGCGCAGCGCCAGGCAGCTCGACCGGCCGTGGCCGCGCGCGTCGTACGTGACCAGGCGGACCCGGCCGCCGAAGCGTTCCCGCAGCTCGGCGACCTGACGGTGCCAGCTGCGCCCGTCCAGCGTCCAGCCGTGCAGCAGGACGGCGGTGACCTCGGCGTCGACCGGCCCGGTGACGCTGACGTGCAGGCGTACGTCGTCGGGGAGCCGCAGTTCCAGGTCCGGCATCGTCCACCTCCCGGGCCCGCCGATGTGTGTCCACCGGATGACCCGGCGGTGACACCGGCGTTACCCGCCATGAGACCACGGCAACCGGCCCGGAGAGAAGATTCCCGTCCGGCCCCACGAGGTCGGATCGGTGACCAGGCTGGGAGGCATGCCGTCCACCAGCCCGCGCGCCGCGCTGGCCGAGCTGCTCTCCGGCAACCGCCGTTTCGTCAGCGGGCAGCCGGTGCACGGGCACGACGTCACCGCCGCCGCGGCGGTGGCCTCCGGCGACCAGCAGCCGTACGCGGTGGTGCTGGGCTGTATCGACTCCCGGGTGCCGTTGGAGGCGATCTTCGACCAGACGTTCGGTTCGATCTGCGTGATCCGTACCGGCGGGCACGTGCTGGACCGGGCCGTCCGGGGCTCGATCGAGTACGTGGTGGAGCAACTGGGCGTACGCCTGGTGATGGTGCTGGGCCACGAGCGCTGCGGCGCGGTCGGCTCGACCGTCGAGGCGCTGCGCACCGGACGCCGGCCCGGCGGGGACCTGGCGTACGTGGTGGACCGGATCGCCCCGGCGGTCACCGACGTCGGGGTGGACGACCCGGACGCGCATCCGCTGGCGATCCGCCGCCACGTCCGGCGCACGGTGGCGGCGTTGCGCCGCGACGACCGGCTGGCCGGGCCGGTGGACGCAGGTGAGCTGGCAGTGGAGGGCGCGCTCTACGACCTGGCCACGGGCGAGGTGACGCTGTTGCCGCAGGAGCAGACGCGAAACCGCCCGCCGGGGTGATCCCGGCGGGCGGTCGCGGTGGTGCGGGTGAGAGCGCTCAGCCCTCGAAGACGCCGGCCTCGACGAGGCGCTTCTCGGTGGCGTCCCAGCCGTGGTCCGGGTAGGACGCGGCCAGGCCGTTGATCTCGGCGCGGATCTTGGCGGCGTGGCCGGCGGCGGCCAGCACGCGGATCTCCTCGACGAAGGCGTCGGAGTCGGTGCGCAGGTGCGCGGTCTTGCCGTTGGTCAGGTTGCGCACGTAGGCGTGCTTGCCGCCGTTGAGCGGGATCAGGTACTTGAACTCGCCTAGCACGCTGAGGGCGCCACCCTGGCCAGCCTGGCCGGCCCGGACGGACGCGCGCGCGGTCTTAGAGGTGTTGCTCGCCACGGAGGTACTCCTTGCAGACGTACGGTGGGGACGGAAGCCGTCCGGGGGCTGTATGCGGATGACGCCCGGGTGGGCGTCGGCCCGCGAAGATGTACGGCGGCACAGAACCGCCCAGAGAACTGTACACGACCACGACACCTGGCTGGTCGTCGCGGCGTCAGAGGGCACAACCAGCTCCACCACCCGGGTATTTCCCGCTCCGGGGCCCGGCGAATTTTCCGATTCGCTGGCGCACCACCAGTCACACGGGTCATCATGTGTGCCAGGTACCACTCGGTAGGACGAGGTCGTAGGGGAAGACGCACCTCGGCTCATCGGGAGGTCACCGTGCCAACGCGTGGCGTCGTATACGTCCACTCGACCCCGCTCGCCGTGTGCTCGCACGTCGAGTGGGCGATCGCGCGCGTCCTCGCCGCGCCGGTCAACCTGCACTGGACGGCGCAGCCCGCCGACCCGGGCGCCCGTCGCGCCGAGTGCGGCTGGACCGGCAGCCCGGGGACCGGCGCGGAGCTGGCCGCTGCCCTCCGGCAGTGGCCCATGATCCGTTTCGAGGTCACCGAGGAACCCAGTCCCGGCGTCGACGGCGAGCGCTTCATGTACGTACCGGGCCGCGGCCTGTTCCGCGCCGCTGTCGGCGCGGCCGGCGACATCCAGCTCGGCGAGGACCGGCTCCGCAGCCTGATGGCCGCCGCACGCAGCCCGGAGGCGCTGGCCCACGCCCTGGACAAGGCGCTCGGCACCGCCTGGGACGCCGAACTGGAGCCCTACCGGTACGCCGGGGACGGTGCGCCGGTGACGCTGCTCACCCGGGTCGGGTGACGGCGGCCGAGTTGCCCCGATACGGTGGGCCGCGTGTCGATTTCCCCGCGGCGCTCCGCCGTCGCGCTCGCCGCACTGACCGCGCTGCTCGTCTCCGGGTGCTCGGACGGGCCGGACCGGCCCCGACCTGCCCCGACGAGCCCGGCGCCGTCGTCCGCAGCGCCCGCGCCGAGTGACCCGCCGGCCGCCGATCCAGCCGCCCGCGCGGCCGCGCTCGTCGGCACGCTGAGCGACGAGGACCTGGTCGGGCAGGTGCTGATGCCGTACGCGTACGGCAGCTCGGCCACCGAGGTGTCGGCCGGGTCGGCCGCCGGGAACCGGGCGCTGGCAGGGGTCGACACCCCCGCCGAGATGGTGGCGAAGTACCGGCTCGGCGGGCTGATCCTGGTCGGCTTCAGCGCCGACGACCCGACCTCGGGCAACCAGGCCACCACGAACGTGGACAACCCCAAGCAGGTCCGTGCGCTCACCGACGGACTGCGCGCCGCCGCCGGCAAGCTGCCCGCGGGTGCCGCGCCCTTCCTGATCGGCACCGACCAGGAGTACGGCGTGGTCACCCGGATCACCGACGGGGTGACGCTGCTGCCCAGCCCGCTCGCCGCCGGCGCCGCCGGGAACCCGGCGCTGACCGAGGCCGCCTGGCGGGCCGCCGGGGCAGAGCTGGCCGCCATGGGCGTCAACCTCGACTTCGCGCCGGTCGCCGACGTGCTGGCGACCCGCAGCGCGGTGATCGGCTCCCGGTCCTTCGGCGCCGACCCGGCGACCGCGTCCCCCCAGGTGGCGGGTGCGGTACGCGGCCTGCAGGCCGAGGGCGTCGGTGCCGCGGTCAAGCACTTCCCCGGGCACGGCCTGAGCGCCGAGGACTCGCACACCGAACTGCCGGTGATCAAGCAGTCCCGCGCCGAGCTGGACCGCCTCGCGTTCCCGCCGTTCCGGGCCGGCATCGGCGCCGGGGCCATGGCGGTGATGTCGGCCCACCTGGACGTCAAGGCAGTCGACCCGGGCACCCCTGCCACGTTCTCCCGCAAGCTGCTCACCGACGTGCTGCGCGGCCAGCTCGGCTTCCAGGGCGTGGTGATCACCGACGGGATGAACATGGCCCCGGCGAAGAAGTGGTCGCCGGGCGAGGCCGCCGTACGCGCGCTCAACGCCGGCAACGATCTCATCCTGATGACCCCGAACGTCACCCAGGCGTACGACGGGCTGCGCGCCGCGCTCAAGGACGGCTCGCTGCCCCGCGCCCGCCTGGTCGAGGCGGTCACCCGGGTGCTGACCATGAAGTTCCGGCTGGCCGGGCGGGACGCGCCCGCGCTGTCCACGCTCGACGGCGCAGCCCACCGCAAGGCCGCCGACGACCTGGCCACCGCCGCCGTGACTGTGCTGCGCGGCAAGTGCGGCGGGGCGGTGACCGGCCCGGTGAGCGTGACCTCCTCCGGCGGCCGGGAGCGCACCCGCAAGCTGCTGACCGAGGCGCTCACCGCGGCCGGGGTCAAGGTGGTGCCCTCCGGCGGCACGGTGGTGCACCTGGTCGGTTACGGCGACGGCGCGAAGGACCTGAGCGCCGGCGCCGCCGTGACGGTGGCGATGGACACGCCGTACGTGCTGTCCGGGGCGAAGTCCCCGACGCTGATGGCGACCTACTCCTCCACCCGGGCCTCGATGACCGGGCTCGCCGCGGTGCTCGCCGGCAAGGCCCGCCCGGCCGGCCGCTCCCCGGTGCCGGTCTCCGGCCTGCCGGCCACCACCTGCCGCACCTGACCCGGCCGCCCGCCCGGATCGCGCCGAAACCCGGATGCGTCCGGGCGGCCCCGGCTGGCAGGGTGGCGCCCATGGGAGAGGCAGCACAGGGTTTCCGCTACGTCGAGCGCGCCGACGGCACGGTGGTCATCACGCATCACGGCCGGGTCGCCGGCACGCTGCGCGGCGGCCGGGCCGCGCAGTTCCTGGCCGAGGTCGGCGACGACCCGCAGCTGGCCATGGCCCGGTGGACCGGCAACTACCGGCGCGGCAACGAGCGGACCGCCCGGCAGCACCCCCGCAACCGCGGCTGAGGTGTAAGGAAGGGCCCCCTCTTAACGCCTGCGGTAGAGGAAGGGCCCCTTCTTAACAGTTACTGTTAAGAAGGGGCCCTTCCTTACCTCAGGGCGGAACCTCAGGGGCGGGTGAAGACCAGCGCCACGTTGTGCCCGCCGAAGCCGAACGCGTTGTTCAGCGCCGCCGGGATCTCCATGTGACGTGCCTTGTGCGCCGCGACGTCCAGCGTCAGGCCCTCGTCCGGGTCGTCCAGGTTGATCGTCGGCGGGATCACGCCGTCCCGGATGGCCAGGATGGTGGCGATCGACTCCAGCGCGCCGGCCGCACCGAGCAGGTGCCCGGTCATCGACTTCGTGGCGGTGAGCACCGGGTGGTCGCCGACCGCCTGACGCAGCGCGCCGATCTCCAGCATGTCCCCGACCGGGGTGGAGGTGGCGTGCGCGTTGACGTGCACGATGTCGGTACGGGCCACGTCCGCGTCGGCGATCGCCCGGGCGATGGCCCGGATGGCGCCCTCACCCTCGGCGTGCGGCTGCACGATGTCGTACGCGTCCGAGGTGATCCCCGCGCCGGCCAGGCGCGCGTACACCCGGGCGCCCCGGGCGGCGGCGTGGTCGGCGCGCTCCAGGATCACCACGCCCGCGCCCTCACCGAGCACGAAGCCGTCGCGACCCGAGTCCCACGGCCGGGAGGCCCGCTCCGGCTCGTCGTTGCGGGTCGACATGGCCCGCATCGAGCTGAAGCCGGCGATCGGCAGCGGGTGGATGACCGCCTCGGTGCCGCCGGCCACCACCACGTCGGCCCGGCCGGCGCGGATGATGTCCAGCCCCAGCGCGATCGCCTCCGCGCCGGTCGCGCAGGCGCTGGCCACGGTGTGCACCCCGGCCTTGGCGCCCAGCTCCAGACCGACCCAGGCGGCCGGGCCGTTCGGCATCAGCATCGGGATGGTGTGCGGGGAGACCCGCCGCGGTCCGGACGCCTCCAGGATGTCGTCCTGGGCGAGCAGGGTGGTGGCGCCGCCGATGCCCGAGCCGACGCTCACCGCCAGGCGCTCCGGGTCCGGCCCGGCCTCGTCCAGACCGGCGTCTGCCCACGCCTGCTTGGCGGCGATGATGGCGATCGCCTCCGAGCGGTCCAGCCGGCGCAGCTTCACCCGGTCCAGCACCTCGGACGGGTCGACCGCCAGTTCGGCGGCGATCCGGACGGGCAGTTGCGCGGCCCACTCCTGGGTGAGCGCACCCACCCCGGAGCGGCCGGCGAGCATGGCGTCCCAGGTCGACGCGACGTCCCCGCCGAGCGGGGTCGTCGCGCCGAGCCCGGTGACGACGACGTCGGGACGACTCATGATCAGGACTGCGCCTCGATGTAGCTGACCGCGTCCCCGACGGTCTTGAGGTTCTGCACCTCGTTGTCCGGGATCTTGACGCCGAACTTCTCCTCGGCCGCCACCACGACCTCGACCATGGAGAGCGAGTCGACGTCGAGGTCGTCGGTGAAGGACTTCCCCTCGGCCACGTCGTCCGGGTTCACCCCGGCAACCTCTTCGAGGATCTCGGCGAGGCCGGCGGTGATCTCGTCACGGGTCATTGCGGTTGGTTCCTCTCATCGGGGGTTACCGGTGACCGGCGTCGCCGGTCACACACCTCGGCGCGTTCGCGCCCGAGGGGGTCTCAGGGGCAGCGCACGACCTGACCGGCGTAGGTCAGGCCGCCGCCGAAACCGAACAGCAGCACCGGGGCGCCCGAGGGCACCTCCCGCCGCTCGACCAGCTTCGACAGGGCCAGCGGGATGCTCGCCGCCGACGTGTTGCCGGACTCGACGATGTCCTTGGCGATGATCGCGTCCGGGATGTTCAGCCGCTTGGCGATGCCGTCGATGATCCGGGCGTTGGCCTGGTGCGGCACGAACGCGGCCAGCTCCGACGGGTCCACCCCGGCGCGCTCGCACGCCTGGAGCGCGAGCGGGGCCAGCGCGGTGGTGGCCCACCGGAACACCGACTGCCCCTCCTGGGTGATGTACGGCTGCCAGCCCTCGATCCGGACCGCGTCGCTCTTCTCCGGCGCGGAGCCCCAGACCACCGGCCCGATCCCGGCCGGCTCGTCGTCGGCGGTCGCGCTGACCACCGCCGCCCCGGCGCCGTCGGCGAAGATGATGCAGGTCGAGCGGTCGGTCCAGTCGGTGAAGTCGGAGAGCTTCTCCGCGCCGATGACGATCGCGTTGCGCGCCGCGCCAGCCCGGATCGCGTGGTCCACGGTGCCCAGCGCGTACGCGAAACCGGAGCAGGCGGTGTTGAGGTCGTACGCCCCGGGCGCGTTGATGCCCAGCTTGGCCGCGACCCGGCAGGCCACGTTGGGGCTGCGGTCCACGGACGTGCAGGTCGCCACCACGACCAGGTCGATGTCGGCGGCGGTCAGCCCGGCGTTGGCGAGCGCCTTGCCGGCGGCGGCGGTGGCCATGTCGGCCACCGTCTCGTCGCCCGCGATCCGCCGGGTGACGATGCCGACCCGGTCCCGGATCCACTCGTCGTTGGTGTCGACCATCTGGGCGATCTCGTCGTTCGTGACGACGCGGGAGGGCTGGTAGTGCCCCATCGCGACGATCCGGCTGCCGGCCATTTAGTGCGTTCCTCCGATACGGACGAGGGGCTGGCCCGGTGCGACCGGGTCGTCGTGGTGTGCGAGCCACTCGACGAGCGGCCCGTTGTCGTGCGCGGTCACCTCGACCGGCCCCCGGCCCGTGGTGACGTGGCCGAGGACCTGTCCGGCGCGTACCCCGGCACCCTCGGCCGGTCCGGCCGACAGGTCGAGGCGGCCGGCGGCGGGGGAGACGACCACCCGGAACGACGGCGCGGTCGGCCGGGCGGCGGGACCGGCATGCCGGGCGATCAGGCGGCGCGCGGCGGGCAGGTCGGCCGGCGTGTTCAGGGTGACGATCTCGGGCGCGCCCTCGCCCTTGAGCTCCCGCTTGACCAGCCCGGCCAGGGTGCCGGCCGGCGGCAGCTCGATCACGCCGGTGACGCCGAGGTCGGCCAGCGTACGCGTGCACAGGTCCCAGCGGACCGGAGCGGTCACCTGCCGGACGAGCCGGCGTACCGTCTCGGGGCCGTGCCCGACCGGTGCGCCGTCGAGGTTGGACAGCAGGATCCGGGCCGGGGCGGAGGCCGGGACACCGGCGGCGACCGCGGCGAGCGCGGTCTCGGCCGGCGCCATGTACGGCGTGTGGAACGCGCCCGCCACCTGGAGCCGGATGACCCGGGTGCGGGTCGGCGGCTCGGCGGCGAGCCTGTCCAGCGCGTCGACAGCGCCGGCGGCCACGATCTGACCGGCGCCGTTGCGGTTGGCCGGGTGCAGCCCGTGCGCCGTCAGCGCGGCGAGCACCTCGTCCGGGTCGCCGCCGAGCACGGCGGCCATCCCGGTCGGCTCCAGCGCGCAGGCGGCGGCCATCTCCCGCCCGCGTACGCCGGCGAGCGTCACGGCGGCCTCGGCCGGCAGCACCCCGGCCAGCGCGGCGGCGCCCAGCTCGCCGACGCTGTGCCCGGCGACCAGCCCGACGTCGTGCATCGGCAGGTGCTCGGCGGCGAGCAGCGCGGCGGCGACCAGCAGCGGCTGGGTACGGGCGGTGTCCTTGATCTCGTCCGCGTCCGCCCGGGTGCCCAGGTGGATCAGGTCCACCCCGGCCAGCGCCGACCACCAGCGCAGACGCGCCTCGGCGCCGGGGAGGTCGAGCCACGGCGCGAGGAAGCCGGGCTTCTGCGAACCCTGTCCGGGAGAGAGTACGGCGAGCACGTGTACGACTCTGACGGATACCGGCGTGCCGCGCTGTAACGTACGGCACCAAACCGCACTAGAACCTTTAGAGGAATCCTACAAAGATTGTCGGCGATCATCGCCGGTCGGAGACCGTCGGCACCACCGGGTCGAGGCGTCCCACTGTCAGCGCGACCTGCAACGCGAACGCGTCGCGCGGGGCCAGCGGCGAGAATCCGGTCACCTCGGCGATCCGCTTCAGCCGGTAGCGCACGGTGTTCGGGTGCACGAACAGCGCCCGGGCCGCGCTCTCCAGCGTGCCGCCGGCGGCGAAGAACGCGTCGAGCGTCTCCAGCAGTTCGCCGCCGGAGCGGGCCAGTGCCGCGTACACGTCGTGGCGCAACCGGCGGCGGGCCTCGGTGTCACCGGCCAGCGCGCGTTCCGGAAGCAGCTCGTCGGCGGCGACCGGGCACGGCGCGGTCGGCCAGGCCGGCGCGGCCCGGAACCCGGCCAGCGCGGCCCGCGCCGACTCGGTGGCCTCGTCCAGGCTGGGCACCGCCGGCCCGACCACCACCGGCCCCTCACCGAAGGCGGTACGCAGCTTCTCCGTGGCCGCCACCGGATCGGCAGCCCCGCCCAGCACGATGACCAGGCGGTCGCCGTGCACGCCGCCGATCACCTCGACGCCGATCCGCCGGGCCTGCCGGTAGACGGTGTGCAGCACGGCTGCCACCTCGCCGCCGGGGGAGCGGCCCACCGCAACCGCCACCGGCGGCGCGTCCGTCCAGCCCAGCGCGGCGGCGCGGCTGGCCAGCACGTCCGGGGAGTCGCCCCGCAGCAGCGCGTCGACCAGCAGCGCCTGCAACCGGGCGTCCCAGGACCCGCGGCTCTCGGCGGCCCGGGCGTAGACCCGTGCGGCGGCGAACGCGATCTCCCGGGAGAAGCGCAGCACCGCCTCCCGCAGCGACTGCTCCTCGCCCGGTACGGCCAGCTCCGACACCTGCTCCTCGACCACGTCGATGGTCACCTTGATCAGCGCCACGGTCTGCTGGAGGCTGATCGAGCGGGCCAGCGCCTGGGGTGCGGCGGCGAAGACCTCGTCCGACACCTCCTGGGTGCGGTCGGTCGCGCCGCCGCCCTGGCGCAGCCACAGCACCAGCGAGCGCACGCCGGCCTGGGCGACGAGCATGACCCAGGAGCGCTGGTCGGCGGGCAGCTCACGGAACCACGGCAGCGTCTCGTCCATCCGCGCCACGCTGGCGGTGGCCAGGCCGCCCGCCGCCCGCTCGATGCGACGCAGCGTCGCCGACGTCTCCGTTCCGCCCGGTTCGCTCACCGCACCAGCCTGACACGGCGTGACCAGCGGATCCACTTCGAGGTGACGCCCTCACCGCGGCGTGACGATCTCCACCGGTACGCGCTGACGATCTCGTCCGGCCGGGCCAGTACGGTGTCAGGGCACGCCGGGCCAGACTCCGGCCGGGCGGGCGAGGGCGACGCGTGAGGGGGCCGGGGATGGCGCAGGGGGAGGCCGAGCACGGTTGCGCCCAGGGTGAGGCCTGCCGGCGGGGTCACGACCAGCCGGCGACTGCCACGCACCCGCGCCGGCCGTGCCTGAACCACCAGGGGGAGCAGCCGGCCGGCCGGGTGCCGGAGCGTGCCGAGGACGAGCCGGGCGTGCCCCGGCAGCGGGCGGCGGAGCCGGCGCACCTGACCGACGACGAGCCGGCCGACCGGAGCTGCCGCAGCGACCTGTCGGGCTGGGCGGGAGCCCACCGTCACGGCGCGGTACGCCCGCGCAACCGCACCACACGCCGGGAGCGCCCGCCGCGCCGCTGGTGCTGACGCGCCGCCTGCCGGGCTGACCGGGTGCGGCCGGGCTGACCGGGTGCGGCCGGGCTCAGCGGGTGCGGCGGCGGACCAGCAGCGCGATGCCGGCCAGCCCGGCGGTGATGACGAGCACGATGCCCACGTTGAGCAGCAGCAGCCGCTGGAGCTCGCCGAGCGCGGTGTCGATGTTCTGCACCGGGTCGAGTGCCTCCTCCGGAAGCACCCGCTCGCCGCCGCCGACGCCTCCGGCGAGCGTGTCGAACTGCGCCGGCATCGGCACGCCGACCGAGCGCAGCGTCTCGGGCATGTTGAGCCGCCCGAAGAACCAGCCGGCCCGGGTGCTGCTCAGGTCCGGCTGCTTGCCCGGCCGGTAGATCCGGGGACCGCCCTTGGCCAGCGGGAACAGGTCGTAGGTGCGCTGCGGGCCGGCGGCGGCGAGCACCACCACCGTGTACTTCGGACCGAGATCCTTCGCGGCCGGGCCGCGCAGCTGGCCGGTCGTGCCCAGCCACTTGACCTGGTCGATCACCAGGTTGACCTCGTTCGGGCTGGTGTCGGCGCGCAGTTTCAGCGGCGCGTCGAGCCGCTCGCCGCTGATGTCGACACCGGTGGGGGCCGGCTTCGGCTTGGGCGCCGCCTGGGCCGCCGCGGTGCCGGTCAGGGCCAGCGTGCACGCCAGGGCCGCCACGCTCCCGGTCACGGCGACCAGCAGCCGTTTCACCCTTCGGATCATCGCCGCCTCCTCGCCCCGTTCGATGGCTGGCTTCCGCTGCAGGTCACACTGGACCGGTGTCCACCACAAAGACTCCGCAGAACGGCGCTCGGTTGCAGCTGGTGGAAGAGTATTTGGAACTATCTGCGAGCTGAGACCGACCAATGAGCGGTCGATGATCATCGGCCGGATCCTACCCGGACGGAGGGAACCATGGGGGGCAGGGTCGCCCGTGTGGCGCGTACCTGGGCGGTGGTGCTCGGGGTGGTCGCGGCGTTCGCGCTGCTGCCGGCCGCGCCCGCCGCCGCGCACAACTCGCTGACCGGCAGTGATCCGCGCGACGGGGCCCGGCTGGCCGCCGCACCGGAGCGGATCGAGCTGCGGTTCCTCGCCACGCCGAAGGAGGCGACGACCGAGGTCACAGTCACCGGCCCGGACAACGTGGCCGCTACCGGCGGCGCGCCGACGTTCTCCGGCAAGCGCGTGATCGTGCCGTTCCGGCCGGGCGCGGCCGGCCTCTACATCGTGACCTACCGGCTGGCCTCCGACGACGGCCACCCGATCAAGGGGGAGGTCCGGTTCACCCTGACCACCGGCACCCCGGCCGAGTCGCCGTCGGCGACGGTGCTGCCCACCGGCGCCGCCCCCGCCACTTCCGCCGCTCTGCCCACCAGCGCGGTGCCGAGCCCCACCCCGGCCGCCGCCGGGGCGGACGATGACGGGGGTACGGGCTGGCTGTGGGCGGCCGGCACGGTGGTGGTGCTCGCGGTGCTGGGCGGCGGGCTGCTGCTGCGCCGCCGGGCCACCCGCCGGTGATCGTGGCCAGTACGCGGGACCACTCTGCGTGACACTGCCGGCGCAATGATCGCCGAAAACCTATATGCCTCTGAGTCATAATTATGACTCAGAGGCATATAGGCCAATAGAGGAACCGCTTTCTGGCCACGACACGCCCGAGCGTCGGGAACGGGCGCCGTGCCGCGGCTCAGACCAGGCGTACGCGGGCGGCGCGCAGCCGGGTCAGCGTACGGTCGCGGCCGAGCACCTCCAGCGACTCGAACAGCGGCAGGCCGACGGTGCGCCCGGTGACCGCGACGCGTACCGGCGCCTGCGCCTTGCCCAGCTTCAGCCCACGCTCCGCGCCGACCGCCTCCAGCGTGGCCTTCAGCGACTCGGCGTCCCAGGACTCCAGCGCCTCGAACGCCACGATCGCCGCGTCCAGCAGGTCGGCGGCGCCCTCCTTCATCGCCTTGGCCCATGCCGCCTCGTCGATCAGCGGGTCGGCCAGGAACAGGAAGTCGACGTTCGGCACGATCTCGCTGAGCACCGCGATCCGGGTCTGCGCCAGCGGGACCACCGCCGCGAACGCGGCCGGGTCGAACTCGTCGGGCTGCCACGGCGGCGGGGCGATGGTCTCGGTGCCGGTGAGCCACGGCCGGCACGCCTCGACGAAGTCCTCCACCGGCAGCGCCCGGATGTAGTCGCCGTTGAACGCGCGCAGCTTCTTCTCGTCGAAGAACGCCGGGGACGGGTTCACCTCGTCCAGCCGGAACTCCTCCTCGATCACCGACCAGGGCACGATCTCCCGGTCGCCCGACGGCGCCCAGCCCAGCAGCATCAGGTAGTTGCGCATCGCGTCGGCGAGGTAGCCCTCGTCCCGGTACGCCTCCAGCGCGACCTTGTCCCGCCGCTTGGACAGCTTCTGCCGCTTCTCGTTCACCACCACCGGCACGTGCGCCCAGATCGGCGGCTTGACGCCGAGCGCGTCCCACAGCAGCTGCTGCTTCGGGGTGTTCGGCAGGTGCTCCTCGGCCCGGATCACGTGGGTGATGCCCATGCTCATGTCGTCGACCACGTTCGCCAGCAGGAACACCGGGGAGCCGTCGCCACGGGCGATGACGAAGTCCTCGATCAGCTTGTTCTCGAACGTCGGCTCGCCGCGGACCAGGTCGACCACCACTGTCTCGCCCTCGTCCGGCGTCCGGAAACGCAGTGCCCGTCCCTCGCCCGGCTCCAGGCCGCGGTCCCGGCAGAAGCCGTCGTAGCCGCGCTGCTGCGGGCCGGTACGCGCCTGCACGTCCTCGCGGGTGCAGTCGCAGTAGTAGGCCCGGCCGCCCTCGTACAGCCGCTGCGCGGCGGCCCGGTGCTCGCCCGCGTACGAGGACTGGAAGTACGGGCCCTCGTAGCTGCCCCGGGCGATGCCGATCCAGTCGAGCGCGGACAGGATGCCCTCGGTCCACTCGGGCCGGTTACGTGCCGCGTCGGTGTCCTCGATGCGCAGCACGAACACCCCGCCCTGCTGCTTGGCGAAGATCCAGTTCTGCAGCGCCGAACGGGCGCCGCCGACGTGGAACATACCGGTCGGGGAAGGGGCGAAGCGTACACGTACCGTCACGCCCCCCAGCCTACGGCGGGCCGCGAGGGGTTAAGGAAGGGCCCCTTCTTAACGTCTCCGGAGGTGAAGGGGCCCCTTCTTAACACTCGCCAACACGCGCTGACACGCGCGGCCGGCGGGCGTCACGGCACGGAGCGGATCTTCACGACCAGGGCGCTGCCGAGCAGGGTGACCACCGCGGTGACCGCGTACAGCGTCGGGTAGCCGCCGAGGTGCACGACGATCGGCGCGGACAGCGCCGGCCCGAGCACCTGCGGCGCCGAGTTGGCGATGTTGATCACGCCGAGGTCCTTGGCCCGGTCGGTCGCGGCGGGCAGCACCTGGGTGATCAGGGCCGCGTCCACCGACAGGTAGACGCCGTAGCCCGCGCCGAGCAGCAGCGCCGCGACGATCGCCATCGGCCAGGTGGGAGCCGCCGCCAGCAGCACCGCCGCCACCGCCATGATCAGCCCGGAGGTGATCACGAAGACCTTGCGCCGGCCGGAGCGGTCGGACATGCGCCCGGCGACCACCGCGGTGAGCATCATGCCCAGCGTGTAGAGCAGGATCAGCACCAGCAGGGAGCCCTCGGGGTCGGCCACCCGTACCCCGTCGGTGAGGAAGTAGAGCAGGTAGAGCGTGCCCAGCGCGTTGCCGGTCTGCACCAGGAACCGGGTGAACCACGCCCAGGCGAAGTCGGGGTGGCGGCGCGGGCTGATCCACATCGAGGCGAACAGCGAGCGCAGCCGCAGCGGTGAGCGGTGCTCCCGGGGCAGGTGGTCGTCCTGGGTCAGCAGCGCGAACGGCAGCGACAGCAGCAGCACGGCGAGCGCGATCGCCGCGTACCCGGCGGCGTTTCCGGTGACCACGGCGGTGACCAGCACCGCGCCGAGCACCAGACCCAGCGCCTGCGGGATGCCCACCCAGCCGGACACGCCGCCGCGCTGCGCCACCGGCACCCGGTCCGGGATCGCGGCGGTGAGGCTGGCCAGCATCGCGTTGAAGCAGACCTGCGCTGCGACCCAGGCCACCGCCACCCCGGCGATGGTGTTCTGCCGGGCCAGCAGCACCAGGGCGAGCGCGCCGATGACCGCGCCGAGCGCGGTCCAGACGTGGCGGCGGCCGAAGTGGCGGTTGGCCAGCCGCAGCGAGGTGCGGTCGGACAGCGCCCCGGCGAGCGGGTTCGCCAGCACCGCGGCGAGTGCGCCGATGCCGGTGACCAGCGCCAGCATGGCCTCCTTGTCGGCCGGGGCGATCCGTTCCACCTGCTGCGGCAGCAGCACCTGGATCGGGGTGAAGAACGCCATCCAGACGCCCAGGTTGGCCGCGAAGATCAGCGCGATCCAGCTCCGCCGTACCGGGACGGTCGGCTCCGCGAGCGCCGCCGGCAGCGAGGCCGGCGTCGGGTTCACAGTGGTCACCGCCGGACCAGATCCCGGAACCAGGTGTACGACGACTTCGGCGTCCGCCGCTGGGTGTCGAAGTCGACATGCACCAGGCCGAACCGCTTGGTGAAGCCCTCGGCCCACTCCCAGTTGTCCAGCAGCGACCAGACGAAGTACCCGGTCACCGGCACGCCCCCGGCCATCGCCTCGCGCACCGCGCGGATGTGCCCGTCCAGGTACGCGATCCGCTCCGGGTCGTGCACCCGGCCGTCGGCGTCCGGCGCGTCGTCGTACGCGCAGCCGCTCTCGGTGACCTGGATCGGCGGCAGCGCGTCGCCGTACCGCTCGTGCAGGAGGAGCAGCAGCTCGCGCAGGCCGTCCGGGGCCACCGGCCAGTCGAACGCGGTACGCGGGTAGCCGTCCAGCGGCACGATCTCGAACGGCAGCGGCGAGCCCGCTTCCGGTGCCCGGATGCCGGTCGGGTTGTAGTAGTTGACGCCGAGGACGTCGATCGGGGCGGCGATCACGTCCAGGTCGCCGTCGCGTACCACTGCGGGGTCGGGGCCGAGCGCGTCCGGGTAGCCGCGTCCGAGCAGCGGATCGGTGAACAGGCGGTTGTGCAGCGCGTCGTACGCCGCGGCGGCGGCCCGGTCCGCGTCGGTGTCGCCAGCCAGGCGCACCGGGGAGTAGTTGTTGGCGATCGCCACCGGGGACGTGCTGCGGGCGCGCAGCGCGGCGACCGCGAGACCGTGCCCGAGGAGCTGGTGGTGGGCCACCGGGAAGGCGTCGAACAGCAGCGTGCGGCCCGGCGCGTGCTCGCCCATGCCGTGGCCGAGGCTCATGTGGATGAACGGCTCGTTGAGCGTGATCCAGAGCTTCACCCGGTCGCCGAGGCGGGCCGCGGTCAGGTCGGCGTACTCGGCGAAGCGGGCGGCGGTGTCCCGGTTGAGCCAGCCGCCGGCGTCCTCCAGCGCCTGCGGCAGGTCCCAGTGGAACAGCGTGGCGACCGGGTCCACACCGGCGGCGAGCAGTCCGTCCACCAGCCGGTCGTAGAAGTCCAGCCCCGCGGCGTTCGCCGGGCCGGTGCCCGCCGGCTGGATCCGGGGCCAGGCGATCGAGAACCGGTACGCGGACACCCCCAGCCCGGCCAGCAGCGCGGTGTCCTCGGCGTACCTGTGGTAGTGGTCGCACGCCTGGTCGCCGGTGCTGCCGTCGGCGATCCGGCCGGGGGAGTGGGCGAACGTGTCCCAGATGGACGGACCACGCCCGTCGACTGTGGTCGCACCCTCGATCTGGTACGCGGAGGTGGAGACCCCCCAGCGGAAGCCGGCGGGGAACTCGGGCATCGGCGCGGTCGTCAAGTCACCCTCCAGGAACGTGAAGCGTGCTCGCGACTCTAGGGCTCTGCGGACCGACGCGCCATAGGCCGAGATGACTGGGTGACGCAAGGGAGTTCGGCGTGTCTTTTCCGAACCCGTCCGCTTAAGTCCGATTTACACATAGAGTGCCAAATATCGCGGATGTGATTTAAGTGGGGGAAAGATACTCATGATCCTCGTGGAACGAAGCGCGCACGTGGCGGCGCCGGTGGATGTGGTCTGGGACGTCGTGCAGCGCGCCGAGCAGCTGCCGGCCTGGCTGGCGGGAGTCCGCGCGGCCGAGGTCCTGTCCGGGGAGGGATTCGGGCGGCGGCAGCTGGTCCAGGCCGGACGCGGCGCCGCGCACGAGGCCGAGGTGATCGCCTTCCAGGAGCCGACCCTGATCGGCTGGCGCGAACGCGCGAAGGGCGCCGGCGCCCGGGCCGAGGCGCGCACCGAGATCTACGTCCAGCTGACCCCGGACGAGGAGGGTGGCGGCACCGTCGTACGCCTGATCGTCGTGCGGTGGCCCGCCGGACCCGTCAAGGCGGCCCTGCTCCGGCTCGGCCTGCGCCGGGTCGGCGCCGACCTGGAGGACTCGCTGGCCCGGCTGACCGACCTGGCCGCCGTCGGCTGACCGAGCCCGTCCCGGCGTCGCCCGCGATGGTGACGGCCCGGCGTTCCCGCCAGGGACGCCGGGCCGTCGTCGTCTGTGCCCGAGGTGTTAAAAAGGGGCCCCTCCTCTACCGGAGGCGTTAAGAAGGGGCCCTTCCTTTCAGCTGTCGCCGCCGGTCTCGCCGACCGGGGCGGCGTTGACGTCGTCCAGCGCGTACTTGCGGGCCGCGTCGGCCGGCACGTGCGCCGGCACCACGCCGCGCAGCGCGAGCTGGCGCAGCGTCGCGACCGCCACCGACTCGGCGTCCACGTGGAAGTGGCGGCGCAGCGCGTGCCGGGTGTCCGACATGCCGAAGCCGTCGGTGCCGAGCGAGGTGTAGTCCCCGGGTACCCAGCGCGCGATCAGGTCCGGCACCGCGCGCATCCAGTCGCTCACAGCGACCTTCGGCCCGTCGGCGTCGGCCAGCTTCCGCGCGATGTACGGCACGCGTGGCTCCTCGCCCGGGTTGAGCAGGTTGTGCTCCTCGCACTCCACCGCGTCGCGGCGCAGCTCGGTCCAGGACGTCACCGACCACACGTCGGCGGACACGCCCCAGTCCTCGGCGAGCAGCTGCTGGGCCTTGAGCGCCCACTGCATGCCGGTGCCGGAGGCGAGGATGTTCGCCTTCGGCGCGTCGTCACCGACCTGCGGCGCGGGGGAGTAGCGGTGGATGCCCTTGAGGATGCCCTCGACGTCCACGCCCTCCGGCTCGGCCGGCTGGAAGATCGGCTCGTTGTAGATGGTGAGGTAGTAGAAGATGTTCTCCTGCGCCTCGCCGTACATCCGGTGCAGGCCGTTCTCCACGATGTGCGCCAGCTCGAAGGCGAACGCCGCGTCGTAGGAGACCACCGCCGGGTTGGTGGCGGCGAGCAGCAGCGAGTGGCCGTCCTCGTGCTGGAGGCCCTCACCGTTGAGCGTGGTCCGGCCGGCTGTCGCGCCGAGCACGAAGCCCCGCGCCATCTGGTCCGCCGCCGCCCAGAACCCGTCGCCCGTGCGCTGGAAGCCGAACATCGAGTAGAAGATGTACAGCGGGATCATCGGCTCGCCGTGGGTGGCGTACGCCGTGCCCGCGGCGGTGAACGAGGCCACCGAACCGGCCTCGTTGATCCCCTCGTGCAGGATCTGGCCGGTGGTCGACTCCTTGTAGGACAGGAACAGCTCCCGGTCCACCGAGGTGTAGCGCTGGCCGTGCGGCGAGTAGATCTTCTGGGTCGGGAACAGCGAGTCCATACCGAAGGTACGGGCCTCGTCCGGGATGATCGGCACCCAGCGCTTGCCGAACTCCTTGTCCTTCATGATGTCCTTGAGCAGGCGGACGAACGCCATCGTGGTGGCGACCTTCTGCTTGCCCGACCCGCGCTTGACGTCGGAGAACCGCTCGGTGCCCGGGATGGCCAGCGTCTTGCGCGCGGTGCTGCGCGTGGGCAGGTAGCCGCCGAGCTGCTGACGCCGGTCCTTCAGGTACGCGATCTCGTCGGACTTCTCGCCCGGGGTGTAGTACGGCGGGAGGTACGGGTTCTCCTCCAGCTGCTTGTCCGGGATGTCCAGATAGAGGCGGTCGCGGAAGAGCTTCAGGTCCTCCAGCGTCAGCTTCTTCATCTGGTGGGTGGCGTTGCGGCCCTCGAAGTGCGAGCCGAGCGTCCAGCCCTTGATCGTCTTGGCGAGGATCACCGTCGGCTGGCCGGTGTGCTCCATCGCCGCCTTGTAGGCCGCGTAGAGCTTGCGGTAGTCGTGGCCACCCCGCTTGAGGTTCCAGATCTCGTCGTCGGACAGGTGCTCGACCATCTTGCGGGTCCGCGGGTCGCGGCCGAAGAAGTGCTCCCGCACGTACGAACCGGACTCCGCCTTGTAGGTCTGGTAGTCACCGTCGGGCGTGGTGTTCATCAGGTTGACCAGCGCGCCGTCGGTGTCCGCGGCGAGCAGCGGATCCCACTCGCGGCCCCAGACCACCTTGATGACGTTCCAGCCGGCGCCCCGGAAGAACGCCTCCAGCTCCTGCATGACCTTGCCGTTGCCGCGGACCGGTCCGTCCAGGCGCTGGAGGTTGCAGTTGATCACGAAGGTGAGGTTGTCCAGCTCCTCGCGGGCGGCCACGCCGATCGCGCCGAGCGACTCGACCTCGTCCATCTCACCGTCGCCGAGGAACGCCCAGACGTGCTGCTGGGAGGTGTCCTTGATGCCGCGGTGGTGCAGGTAGCGGTTGAACCGCGCCTGGTAGATCGCGTTCAGCGGGCCGAGGCCCATCGAGACGGTGGGGAACTCCCAGAAGTCCGGCATCAGTCGCGGGTGCGGGTACGACGGCAGCCCGCCGCCGGGGTGCGACAGCTCCTGCCGGAAGCCGTCGAGCTGGCTCTCGCTGAGCCGGCCCTCCAGGAACGCCCGCGCGTACATGCCGGGGGAGGCGTGACCCTGGTAGAAGATCTGGTCACCGCCGCCCGGGTGGTTCTTGCCCCGGAAGAAGTGGTTGAAGCCCACCTCGTAGAGGGACGCCGAGCTGGCGAACGTGGAGATGTGCCCACCGACGCCGATCTCCGGGCGCTGCGCCCGGTGCACCAGCATCGCGGCGTTCCACCTGATGTACGCCCGCAGCCGCCGCTCGACGTGCTCGTCACCCGGGAACCACGGTTCGCGCTCCGGCGGGATCGTGTTGATGTAGTCGGTGGTGGTCAGTGACGGCACCCCGACCTGCCGCTCGCGGGCCCGCTCCAGCAGGCGCAGCATGACGTACCGGGCTCGCTTTGTCCCGCGCTCGTCGATGACACCGTCGAGTGACTCGACCCATTCGCTGGTCTCTTCAGGGTCGATGTCCGGAAGCTGGCTCGGCAGACCAGCGGTGATCACCGGGCGCTTGCGTTCCGTAGCCACAGGCGTTCCCTCGGTTTCGTGTGGGATAGGTCTCTAGCGCCATCCTGCCCCCTGGTGGCGTGTGCCGTCACCTCTCCCACCCCCAGACGCGACGCTGAACACAGGTACCCATCAGTAACTTTGCGCTATCACCGGATGCGCTATCGGCGGGCGGGGCGGTGAACCGGGCACTGCGGCAGAATGCGCCGTATGCGCAGTGAGGTGATCACCGTCCGGACCGGCTCCCGGCCGACCGTCCGGGACATCACGAGCGAGGCCGAGCGGTTCGTGTCCGGGGCCGGCGACGGCCTGCTGCACGTCTTCGTCCCGCACGCCACCGCCGGGCTGGCGATCATCGAGACCGGTGCCGGCTCCGACGACGACCTGCTCCGGGCGCTCGACGACCTGCTCCCCACCGACGACAGGTGGCGGCACCGGCACGGCTCGCCCGGGCACGGCCGCGACCACGTGCTGCCGGCGTTCGTGCCGCCGTACGCGACGCTGCCGGTGCTCGGCGGGCGGCTCCAGCTCGGCACCTGGCAGTCGATCTGCCTGGTCGACACCAACGGCGACAATCCCGACCGTCAGGTGCGCTTCTCGTTCCTGGCCGGCTGACCGGCCGGGCCGGGCGTGCGACGCCCGGCCCGGCCGCGCCGTCACGGGCGGACCGTCTCCGCCTCCACCGTCTGCCGGCCCTGGTCGACGCCGGGCGCGGCGGTGCGCGCCGCGGCCGGCGGCCGGTCGTGGGTCAGGTTCAGCCCGGGTACGCGGTCCTCGATCACGAACGTGGCCCGGGTGTACGCGGGCGCGTCCGGCCGGCTCACGTACGGCAGCACGTCGAAGTCGGCGGTCAGCTCGGTCGGGGTGATAGTGGTGCGGACGTACCCCCGAAGGTTGTTCTGGAAGCGCAGGTGCGGGTTGAACGCCAGCCACGGGTGCGAGCCGGTCGGCGAGTCGGCGCCGTCCCCGGTCGAGGTGATCGACGAGCAGACCAGCTCGCTGCCGACGGTGCGCGAGGTCGGGTCGGCGTAGTCCAGCTTCAGGTCGCTGGCCCAGTGCGCGTGCACGTCGCCGGTGAGCACCACCGGGTTGCGCACCCCGGCGGCCGTCCAGCCCCGGGTGATCCGGTCCCGGGATGCGACGTACCCGTCCCAGGCGTCCATGCTCGTCACCGTCAGCGGACCGGAGTTGTTGTCCCGCTGGGCGAAGAACACCTGCTGGCCGAGCAGGTCCCAGCGGGCCTCGGAGCGGCGGAAGCCGTCCAGCAGCCACGCCTCCTGCGCGGCGCCGGTGATCGAGCGGGCCGGGTCGGACGCCTCGGCGCAGCTCTTGTAGCCGTCGCCGCACGCCTGGTCGTCCCGGTACTGCCGGGTGTCGAGCATGTGGAAGGTGGCCAGCCGTCCCCAGCGCACCCGCCGGTAGAGCTGCATGTCGATGCCGCGCGGGATCGAGGTGCGGCGCAGCGGCATGTTCTCGTAGTACGCCTGGAACGCCGCCGCCCGCCGTGCGGGGAACTCCGGGTCGGGCGCCTCGGGCACCTCGTCGGCCCAGTTGTTCTCCACCTCGTGGTCGTCGAAGACCACCACCCAGGGCGCGACCGCGTGCGCCGCCTGGAGGTCGGTGTCGGTCTTGTACTGGGCGTGCCGCTGCCGGTAGTTCGCCAGCGTCCGGGTCTCCGGGCCCTCGTGGTCGCGCGGGTTGCCGCCGGGGACGTTGTACGTGTCCTTGGCGTACTCGTACTGGTAGTCGCCGAGGTGCAGGATCAGCTCCGGCTCGGTCTCGGCCAGCCGCCGGTACGCGGTGAAGTAGCCGTGCTCGTACTGCGAGCAGGAGGCGAAGCCCATGGCGAGCGCGGAGGGCATCGACCACGGCGCCGGGGCGGTGCGGGTGCGCCCGGCCGGGGACGCCCAGCGTTCGGCCCGGAACCGGTAGAAGTACTCCCGTCCGGGCAGCAGGCCGTCCAGTTCGACGTGCACGCTGTGCGCGGACTCCGGCCGGGCCAGCCGTACGCCGCGGCGCACCACGTGCCGGAAGCGCTCGTCGGCGGCCACCTCCCAGGACACCGGCACGACCCGCGACGGCATGCCGCCCAGGCCGTCCTCGGCAAGCGGCTCCGGCGCCAGCCGGGTCCAGAGCACGAAGCCCTCGTGGTCCGGGTCGCCGGAGGCCACGCCGAGCGTGAACGGGTCGCGGCGCAGCGGGCCGGGCGACGCGGCGGCCGCGACCGGCAGGCCGGCTGCCGCGCCGGCGGCGCCGAGCGCCGCGCCGCTGAGCAGGATGGTACGTCGGGACAGAGCCACGGTTTTCCTCCCCGGAGTCCGGTTCGTCGACTCCCGGCAGCCTCACGGACGTCGATGGCCGTCAGGTGAAGGGCGGACGACCGGCCGGGAATTTCCGCCGAACAGCGCTTCATGATCGGCAATCGGTTGCAGGAGGTGCCTGACCGTTCGGCTGATCGAAGATCGACTCGCCCATACGATGATCGGATGGCGCAATCCACCGTTCCCACCGTCCGTGACCGGGCGGACCTGGCCGGGGAGACCGTGCGCCGGATCCTGCACGTCGCCGCCGCGTTGCGGCACCACCAGGACGAGGGGATCGCGGCACTGGGCCTCACCCCGGCGGTCGCCCGGGCGCTGCACGAGCTGGACCCGGACCGCCCGCTCCCGGCCCGTGACCTCGCCGAGCAGCTCGGCTGCGACAGGTCCAACATCACCGGCCTGGCCGACAAGCTGGAGCAGGCCGGGCTGGTGGAACGGCGTACCGACCCGGCCGACCGGCGGCAGAAGGCGCTCGTGGTCACCGGGCGGGGGCGGCAGGTACGCGACCGGGTCCGCCAGGTGATGTCGGACTCCCGACTCCTCGACGCCCTGAGCACCGACGAACTGGCCACACTGCGGGACCTGGTGCTCAAGGTCTCCGACGGAGGCTGCCCGCAGGAGTGTGGCCAGGTCTGAGCCACGCCGGGCGGAACGTGTCCGAGTGGGCGAGGCGGGCCCGAGTCGGTAATGCTGTCCGCGTGACCACCCCGCACGATCTCGACGACCGGCTCCGAGCCGAACTGGCCGCGCTCGGGGCGCCTGACCAGCGGCGCGACCTGGGCGAACCGCTGCCCGACGGCGGTGCGTTGACCGGGGCGCAGGCGTTGGCCCTGTTCGACGCGCAGCTGACCAGCCGGCTGCTCGACCTGGCCGGGCGGTGGCTGTCGGGCTTCGGTGAGGGGTACTTCACTGTCGAGTCGGCCGGTCACGAGGGCGACGCCGCGGTGGCAGCCGCGCTGCGGCCGACCGATCCCGCGCTGCTGCACGCCCGCTCCGGCGCGTTCTACTGCCTGCGCGCCGCCCAGGCCGCCGGCGCCTTCCCCGCAGCCCCGCCGGACCTGCCGCCCGCGACCGGCGCCGACGCCCCACCCACCACCCCGGAACCGGGAAGATCTTGGAGCGAAAGCGCCCCTCCGGGGGCCGTTTCCTACCAAGATCTCGACGGGCCGGGCGCGGGGGAGACGGAGGCGGGGAGCCTCCCCGTGGGCGCCGGGATCGTCGTGGACGCGGACGGGGACGCGACTGTCGTCGTACCCGATCTGCCGCAGCCCGCGCCCGACGACGCGTTCGCGGCGGCGGCGCGCGACGTGCTGCGCGGCATCGTCGCCTCCGCCGAGGAGCCCGCGGCCGGCGGGCGGGCGAAGGTCTTCGGCCGCGCCGACCTGGCGGTCGTGCCGACCACCTCGGCCGCCGGTTCGCACCTGCCGCGCGCCGTCGGCCTGGGGCTGGCGCTGGAGCGGCTGCGCCGCGGCGCGCGGCCCGCCGACGGCGAGGCCGAGGCGGCGCCCTGGCCGGCCGACGCCGTGGTGGTCTGCGCCTTCGACGACGGCGCGGCCGACCACGCCGCGGCCACGGCCGCGCTGAACACGACCGGCTGGTACGACCACACCGGCCTGCGCATCCCGGTGCTGTTCGTCTGCGCCGACGGCGGCGCCTCCGCCGAGGGCTGGGTGGCCGCCACGCTGCGGGCCCGGCCCGGCATCAGGTACTTCGCCGCCGACGGCACGGACGTGGCCGCGACCTACCGGGTCGCGGCGGAAGCGGCGGAGTGGGTACGCCGCCAGCGCCGGCCCGCCGTGCTGCACCTGAGCACGGTCCGCCTGATGGAGCAGGGTGACGGCGACGCGGCCCGCGACCCGCTGCTGGCCACCGCGCGGCTGCTGGTGACCTCCGGGTACGCCAGTGGCGAGGAACTGCTGGCCCGCTACGACGAGCGGGGCTGGCAACTGCGCCGCGTCGCCGAGGAGGTGCTGGACGAGCCGAAGCTCGCCTCCCCGGTCGAGATCGTGCGGGAGCTGGCGCCGCGCCGGCCGGTGCGGGTGTCCCGCGCGGTCGCCGAGGCGGCGGCGCACGCGGCCGGGCCGGGCGCGGGAGCGCGGGCGGAGGCGTTCGGCGGCAAGCCGCCGGAGCTGACCGGCCCGCTGACGCTGGCGCAGAGCATCAACGCCGCGCTCGCCGACGGCATGCTCGACCACCCCGGGACGGCGGTTTTCGGCCACGACGTGGCCGCACAGGGCGGGGTGTACGGCGTGACCGAGGGGCTGCGGGACCGGTTCGGGGCGGCGCGCGTGTTCGACACGCTGCCGGACGCGACCTCGATCCTCGGGCTCGGGCTCGGCGCCGGGCTGGCCGGTCTGCTGCCGGTGCCCGAGATCCGCCACCTGACCCTGCTGCACGGCGCCGAGGACCAGCTCCGCGGCGAGGCGGCCACCATGCGGTTCCTGTCCCGGGGCGCGTTCCGCAACCCGATGGTGGTGCGGGTGCCCGGCCTGGCGAGCCCGGAAGGACTCGGCGGCCACGACCGCAACGACGACTCGCTGGGGGCGTTGCGGGACGTACCGGGGCTGGTGGTGGCCGTGCCGGCCCGGCCGGACGACGCCGCGCCGATGCTGCGGACCTGCCTGGCGGCGGCCCGGGTGGACGGCAGCGTCTGCGTGTTCGTGGAGCCGATCGCGCTCTACCACGTGCGTGACCTGTACACGGACGGTGACGACGAGTGGACCACCGAGTACGCCGAGCCGGGCGCCTGGGCGGACCGGCACGTGCCGATCGGGCGGGCCCGCGTCTACGGGATCGGCTCCGCCGAGGACCTCACCATCATCACGTTCGGTAACGGGGTGCGGATGTCGCTGCGCGCCGCCGCCACGCTCGCCGAGGAGGGCGTGGGCAGCCGGGTGGTGGACCTGCGCTGGCTGGCCCCGCTGCCGGTGGCCGACATCATCAGGGAGTCCTCGGCGACCGGCCGGGTGCTGGTGGTGGACGAGACGCGGCGAACCGGCGGGGTGGGCGAGGGCGTCCTGTCCGCGCTCGTCGACACCGGGTACGTGGGCGCTGCACGCCGCGTAGCCGCACTTGACTCGTTTGTACCATTAGGTCCGGCTGCCCGTCAGGTTCTGGTCTCCGCGGAAGCCATCACCCAGGGTGCCCGTACGCTGCTGGCACGGTAAATTCCGTTCCACCCGGTGCGCCACTTGCGCGGCGAGCCGCAACTGTGTGGACTGAGCCCGACGGTGTCACCCGACGCCACGAGCAGGGATAGATGAGGAGGCACTCGACAGTGAGCGCGACCGCTGGCCAGGCCGACGGGGTACGCAGCCTGGCGGACCGGTTCGGTATCGAGCCGGGCATGGTCGTCATGGAGATGGGCTACGACGACGACGTCGACACCGATCTCCGGGACGCCCTGACCGACCGCTGTGGGGAACTCGTCGACGAGGACACCGACGAGGTGGTCGACGCGGTTCTGGTCTGGCACCGCGACGGCGACGGTGACCTGTTCGAGCTCCTCGTCGACGCCCTCGGGCCGCTCGCGGACAACGGCGTGGTCTGGCTCCTGACCCCGAAGGCCGGCCGCGACGGTCACGTCGAGCCGAGCGAGGTCGCGGAGAGCGCGCAGACCGCCGGGCTCCAGCAGACCTCCACCATCAACGCCGGCCGCGACTGGAGCGGGGCCCGCCTCGTCATGCGTCGCGGGTCCAAGAGCAAGAAGTAGGGCGGCGCCGCACACCCGGCGGCCGCGGTCGCCGGGTGTGGCAGGCTGATCATCTCCAGACCCGATCCCGAGGGAGCACGCATGCCCATCGAGGTTGGCGCCGAGGCGCCCGACTTCCTGCTCAAGGACCAGAACAACCAGGAGGTCCGGCTCTCCGACCTCCGCGGTCGCAAGACCGTGCTGCTGGTCTTCTACCCGCTCGCCTTCACCGGCATCTGCCAGGGCGAGCTGTGCGAGGTGCGGGACAACCTCAACGAGTACGTCAACGACGACGTCCAGGTGCTGACCGTCAGCGTCGACTCCGTGTACGCCCACAGGATCTGGGCCGACCGGGAGGGCTACCAGTTCCCGCTGCTGTCCGACTTCTGGCCGCACGGCGCGGTGGCGCAGGCGTACGGCGTCTTCAACGACGTCGCCGGCATCGCCAACCGGGGCACCTTCGTCATCGACAAGGCCGGCGTGGTCCGGTTCGCCGAGATGAACATGCCCGGCGAGGCGCGCGACCAGCAGGGCTGGCGCAAGGCGCTGGCCGAGGCCGTCGCCGCCTGAGTCCCACACCCCAGGCACGTCGTTGCGCGGGGCCGGAGGCGGGCAGGTAAGCTGGCCGCTCCGGCCCGCCGTACGGGCGTTCCGGGCGCGTAGCTCAGTGGGAGAGCACTCGCCTTACAAGCGAGGGGTCGCAGGTTCGAAACCTGCCGCGCCCACCACCCACCAGCAGTGAAAACCGCCCCGAGAAGATCATTCCTCGGGGCGGTGACAGCAACGCTGACAGCAATAGGGTCTATGACAGCCGTCCATCGAGCTTGCCGAGCGCCTGACGCATCGCGTCAAGGCGGCCCTGAACGGGCCGCACGCGCCGCCGCCTGGGCGCGCGTCCGTCGCTCCGCTGGCGCTCCGACTCCGGCCACGCAACACGCCCGGCGTCTGGCGCGGAGAGCGGGAAGCCCAAGGGGCCGCCGCAGAACGACAGGCCGTTGACCGATGGGGTGGTGGGCCGGCAGCCGGCCGGGCCGCGCGGCCACGAGCCCGCGCGGCGTAGGGGAGCGCACGCCGGCCGCGTCGGCGAGCTGGCGGCGGTTGCGGGGCTGCGGTTACTGCGCCTCCGGCGGGGGCGCTCGGGCTCCGAGATGGTTGCAACCCCGTCGGCGCGTTGCGGTCCGTGGGTGAGTGCGCGGGCCATCCCGCCTGCCACCGACCCGGGCCAGCCGAGCAGACCACCGCCCGACCCCCCAGCGTCCGACTGTGCGTCAAGGTCCGCTTGACGTGGCGGGCCCGGCCCGCTCCCCAGTAGGGCGGGTCGACGGCAGACGGGGATGGCGAAATTGCTCCGGCGCTAGAAGGGCATACCCGCTTCAGGCTCGGGTTCTGAATCAGAATGCGTTTCCTGATCGGACTCGTCGGGACCGAGGTGAGGGCTTGGCCAAGCCAAATCCACGAATCGTGAGAGATGAAGCTGGCCAGCAACTGTGATGGTATCGGTAGGTCCCTCTCGGTGCTTGCATACGATCAGATCTACCTCTCCCGCCCTGGGTGACATGAGGTCGTAGTAATCGGGCCGGTGAACCGCAATTACTACATCCGCTTCTTCGTCGATTCCGCCTAGCTCGTCCAGTTCGGGTGGGCCAGACGCCCGATCGTCCACGCCATGGCCAACCCCGCTTACGGCGACGATCGGCACATGCAGCTCCAGGGCGAGAAGCTTGAAAGCCCTCGACATCTCACGGAGTTCTCGTCGCCGCAGGTCGTCTTCTTGATGGCTCATCAACTGCTGGATGCTATCTATAACCACAAGTTTGACGTCATAATCTGCGACCACGCGCCTTACTTCTCTCGTGACGGTGGCAATGGAAGGAGCGTATCCGTCGTTGATGAAGAGCGGTGCTTCGCCGATTTCTTGGAGCCCGCGAGCAAGTTTATCCCAGTCCTCGTCGGAGAGCATCGCGGCGCGAAGGACATGCAGTGCAATGCGGGTCTCGGCTGAGACGAAGCGCCGCAAGACTTCTGTTTTGGTGAGTCGGAAAGACATTAACAGGGCGGGCAATCCGCGGCGTGTGGTGGCGGAGCGGCAAATGTCGAGCGCGAATGTTGACTTCCCAATGGCGGGACGGCCTGTAATCACTACGAACTGGCCGGGCGATATCCCAGCGCCCAGAAGTATGTCGAGGTCGGTGAACCCGGTGGGAACCCGGGTAAAGGATGGGGTGCTGACCTTCTCCAAGTTGTCAAGAAATTCAACGAAGAGATCTGATATGGACTCAGTCGTCTGCTCGGGCGGCTGCGGCCTGCTGTCTATCGAGTCTTCAGCGTCAGGCTTTGATGATCCTGGTCGAATGCCAACAAGGGGTGGCTCCTTCGGCTCGGTCGATCCTTGCTGCTCATTTCGGGCCGCAATCCAGAGCGGACGAAAATCTTCAATGTTTCCATTAAGTTGCTCAACGACTAGTTCAAGTTGGCCCCACGTCGGGAGCTTCGTACACCGCAACACGCCATGAACAGTGGTGTGGCTAACGGCTTTCCCTGTCCGATTAGAGATAGTTCGGGTGCTTGGTGCGCCATTGTGTATATGTAAGCGTTCGATGCTATGCCTTAGTGCGCTAAGGGCATCGCCGGGAGGTGGTTCGGGATCAACCGCAAGGTGTTCTTCCATCGTCCTTACAGGATCGAGGCGCTGTAAGAATTTGTAAAGCTTCGTACCTTGATCGTCACGATGCGTAGAACCGTGTCAGCCGCTTCGGTTGACATATGAGGCTTGACGAGGCGAGCGAAAAGCTGGGCTCAGTCGTTCGCCCTCCGTCGCCACTACCTTGTGTAATCGGCGGCAGCGACGTATAGCAACAGGGGTGGTGGAGTGCGAAGGGCCTGCGGCATGGCGAAGAGTGTCGGTTACGGAGTAGCCGGCCGCTAGGTACGGCGAACGTGAGCGGCTGAGCGGCAGGCCCGAGATCAAGGCGGGCACCCGGGGGTAGGAGCCCCGGGGCCGCCGTGGCAGTCGCGTTAACCAATGTCCGAGGCAAGGACGATTACACGAGGAGAACGAAGACCCGGTGACTACCGTAACGAGAAGTGCGGAGCCGCACCAGAGCAGGGGCACTACCAGCACCGAGACTGTCCTGATCGCGGCGCTCATGTCGGTCGTGATCATGTCCATCGGGGCGCTGGTCTACTTGGTGAAGATCAGCGCCGACATGGGGTCGGTCGCCCCGGTGGCGATCTCGGCGATCAGCGCAATCGCGCTGGCAGCGATCAGCGCCATCGCAGTGGTGCTCCGCAGGCGACCTCCACGCAATCGGAGGTAGCTCGGTGGCATGAGCGGGTTGTCTTTGAGGTCGCGTCCGCGCTGGTGGTGTAGGAGACGGCCATCGCGTGATCCGGTCTGATGTTATGCGGCGATCGAGGTCGGGTCGGTCTGGTCGGTGGCG